>NZ_JBEXTV010000006.1:0-177558 GCF_040628835.1 Streptomyces sp. NPDC006134
AAGGGCGAGGTCGTCAAGACCGTCCCCGAGTCCAAGATCGTGGAGACCCTCATCGAGGAGGCCATGAAGATCGCCGAACAGATGGAGAAGGACGGTGCCGGGCCGGGGGAGCCGGCCGTCACCGTGAGCTGACCGGCACGGACCGAAGGGGGCCGAGCGTGACGATCCTGGAGAGCATCCGGGGACCACACGACCTGAAGGCGCTGTCCGAGGCGGAACTCGGTGAACTGTCCGGCGAGATACGCGCGTTCCTGGTGCAGGCGGTCGCCAGGACCGGCGGTCACCTCGGACCCAACCTGGGGGTGGTGGAGCTCACCGTCGCCCTGCACCGGGTCTTCGACTCACCGGTCGACCGCATCCTGTGGGACACCGGCCACCAGAGCTACGTCCACAAACTCCTGACCGGGCGCCAGGACTTCTCCAAGCTGCGCGGCAAGGGCGGCCTGTCCGGCTATCCGTCGCGGGAGGAGTCCGAGCACGACGTCGTCGAGAACAGCCACGCCTCCACCGCCCTCGGCTGGGCCGACGGCCTCGCCAAGGCACGCCGGGTGCGGGGGGAGGGCGGCCACGTCGTCGCCGTCGTCGGCGACGGCGCGCTGACCGGCGGCATGGCCTGGGAGGCGCTGAACAACATCGCCGCGGCCCGGGACCGGCCGCTGATCATCGTCGTCAACGACAACGAGCGCTCCTACGCGCCGACCGTCGGCGGCCTCGCCCACCACCTGGCCGCCCTGCGCACCACCGACGGCTACGAGAAGGTGCTGGCCTGGGGCAAGGACGTGCTCCGGCGCACCCCCGTCGTCGGCACCACCGTCTACGAGGCCCTGCACGGCGCGAAGAAGGGGTTCAAGGACGCCTTCGCGCCGCAGGGCCTGTTCGAGGACCTGGGCCTGAAGTACGTCGGCCCGGTCGACGGCCACGACATCGGCGCCGTCGAGTCGGCACTGCGGTGCGCGAAACGCTTCCACGGGCCGGTGCTGGTCCACTGCCTGACCGAGAAGGGCCGCGGCTACGAACCCGCCCTCGCCCACGAGGAGGACCACTTCCACACCGTCGGCGTGATGGACCCGCGCACCTGCGAGCCGCTCACCCCCTCCGGCGGGCCGTCGTGGACCTCGGTGTTCGGCGAGGAGATGGTGCGGATCGGCGAGGAACGCGAGGACGTGGTGGCGATCACGGCAGCCATGCTGCACCCGGTGGGCCTGGGCGCCTTCGCCGAGCGGTTCCCCGACCGGGTCTGGGACGTCGGCATCGCCGAGCAGCACGCGGCCGTCTCCGCCGCCGGACTGGCCACCGGCGGCCTGCACCCCGTCGTCGCCGTCTACGCCACCTTCCTCAACCGAGCCTTCGACCAACTCCTGATGGACGTGGCGCTGCACCGGTGCGGCGTGACCTTCGTGCTGGACCGGGCCGGTGTCACCGGCACCGACGGTCCCTCGCACAACGGCATGTGGGACCTGTCGGTCCTCCAGGTCGTCCCCGGACTGCGCATCGCCGCGCCCCGCGACGCCGGCCAGCTGCGCGCCCAGCTGCGCGAGGCCGTCGCCGTCGACGACGCACCCACCCTGCTGCGCTTCCCGAAGGAATCCGCCGGGCCGGAGATCCCCGCGCTGGACCGGATCGGCGGACTGGACGTCCTGCACGCGGCAGACCGGCCCGAGGTGCTGCTCGTGGCCGTCGGCGTGATGGCGCCGGTCTGCCTGAAGGCCGCCGGACTGCTGGAGGCCCGCGGCATCGGGTGCACCGTCGTCGACCCGCGCTGGGTCAAACCCGTCGACCCGGCGCTGCCGCCCCTGGCCGCCCGGCACCGGCTGGTCGCCGTCGTGGAGGACAACAGCCGCGCGGCCGGCGTCGGTTCGGCGGTGGCGCTGGCGCTGGGCGACGCCGACGTCGACGTACCGGTACGGCGGTTCGGCGTCCCGGAGCAGTTCCTGGCGCACGCCAAGCGCGCCGAGGTGCTCGCCGACATCGGTCTCACGCCCGTCGAGGTGGCCGGGCGGATCGGCGCGAGCCTGGCCGCACAGGACCAGCGGACCGTCCCGCCCGTTCAAGGAGAGAACTGAATGACCACGGAGTTCGACCTCGGCGCGCTTTTGGCCGAGCGCGGGGCCGAGCGCTACGAGCTGCACACGAGGTACCTGAACCACCAGCTCCCGCGCATGCTGCACACCATCGGCTTCGACAAGGTCTACGAGCGCGCGCAGGGCGCGTACTTCTGGGACGCGGACGGCAACGACTACCTGGACATGCTCGCCGGGTTCGGGGTGATGGGCCTGGGCCGCCACCACCCCGTCGTCCGCAAGGCGCTGCACGACGTCCTCGACGCCTCCCTCGCCGACCTCACCCGCTTCGACTGCCAGCCGCTGCCCGGACTGCTGGCCGAGAAGCTGCTGTCGTACAGCCCGCACCTGGACCGCGTGTTCTTCGGCAACAGCGGTACGGAGGCCGTCGAGGGCGCGCTGAAGTTCGCCCGGTACGCGACCGGGAAGCCGAGGGTGCTGTACTGCGAGCACGCCTTCCACGGCCTGACCACCGGCTCCCTGTCCGTCAACGGCGAGTCCGGTTTCCGTGACGGCTTCGCCCCGCTGCTGCCCGACACGGCCGTCCCGCTCGGCGACCTCGACGCGCTGGAGAGGGAGCTGAGGAAGGGCGACGTCGCCGCCCTGATCGTCGAGCCGGTCCAGGGCAAGGGCGTGTACGAGGCCCCGCCCGGCTGGCTGCGCGCCGCGCAGGAACTGCTGCACCGGCACAAGGCGCTGCTCATCGCCGACGAGGTGCAGACGGGCCTGGGCCGCACCGGCCGCTTCTACGCCTACCAGCACGAGGACGGCGTCGAACCGGACCTGGTGTGCGTGGCCAAGGCGCTGTCCGGCGGCTATGTGCCGGTGGGCGCCACGCTCGGCAAGGACTGGATCTTCAAGAAGGTCTACTCGTCGATGGACCGGGTGCTGGTCCACTCGGCGAGCTTCGGGTCCAACGCGCAGGCCATGGCGGCCGGGCTCGCCGTGCTGTCCGTCATGGACGACGAGCGGATCGTCGCCAACGCCGCCGCCACCGGGGAGCTGCTCAGGTCCCGGCTCGCCGCCCTCGTGGACAAGTACGAGCTGCTCGCCGAGGTCCGCGGCCGGGGCCTGATGATCGGCATCGAGTTCGGCCGGCCCAGGTCGCTGAAGCTGCGCAGCCGCTGGACCATGCTGCAGGCCGCCCGCAAGGGCCTGTTCGCGCAGATGGTGGTCGTCCCGCTGCTGCAACGGCACCGGATCCTCACCCAGGTCTCCGGCGACCACCTGGAGGTGATCAAACTGATTCCGCCGCTGATCATCGGTGAGCGGGAGGTGGACCGGTTCGTCGACGCCTTCACCGAGGTCATGGACGACGCCCACGAGGGCGGCGGTCTGCTGTGGGACTTCGGGAAGACGCTGGTCAAGCAGGCGGTGGCGAACCGCTGAGGCCGGACGGACCCGAGCGGCGCCTTGCCTCACAGGCAAAGAAATTGTCTTCTGGGCAAGGCTCCGGCTCAATGGAGGCATGAGCTTCCCCGCGTCCGGGCCGACCAGGCCGTCCGGGCCGTCCGGGCCGCCCGGTCCTGCCGAACCGGTGGCCGCCGTCGCGCCGCAGTTGCGCGCCCTGCGGCGGCGCGCCGGCCTCACCCTGGAGGCCGCGGCCCGCGCCGCCGGGCTGTCGCCCGCCCATCTGTCCCGCCTGGAGACCGGGCAGCGCCAGCCCTCCCTGCCGATGCTGCTCGCCCTCGCCCGGATCTACGCCACAACCGTCTCCGAGCTGCTCGGCGAGACGGTCGCGGACCGGGACGCCGTGGTCCGCGCCGCCGCCATGGAACCGACGGCCGCGGGCGGCTGGACGTACTGGCAGGCCGGTGCGCCCGGCCGCGGCATGCAGGCCCTGCGCGTCCACGTGCCCCACGGCTCCCAGGGCGACATCGTGCGCGTGCACCCGGGCGAGGAGTGGCTGTACGTCCTCGGCGGGCGGCTGCGGCTGTGCCTCGGGGACGCCACGCACCGGCTCGGCCCCGGCGACAGTGCCCATTTCGACTCGCTGACCCCGCACCGGATCGCCGCCCAGGACGCCGACGGGGTCGAGCTGCTGTTCGTCCACACCCTGCTGCAGAGCCCCACGGCCACCCTGTGCCTGGGCCCGGACCCCGAAGGAACGCCATGAGAGACATGGAAGAGAAGTTCCCGCGCGCCCTGTGGATACGGCTCATCGTCTACATCGCCGTCGGACACGTCTTCGCGGCCTTCATCTACCTGCTGTTCGAGGCCGGCGCCAAGTAGCGGCGGCCGTCGCCGGCCTCAGTCGAGCAGGCGCTCGCGCAGCCGCTCCCGGGTCTGCGGGGCGAGCTCCAGCCCCTGCGCCAGGTAGGCGTCCACGCCGCCCCACGTCTCCTCGATCGTGTCGAAGGCGGCCGCCAGGTACTCGGCGCGCGCGTCGAACAGCGGGCTGAGCAGGTCCATGACCTCGGGGGAGTAGGCGGAGGCCGACGTGCCGCTGCGGCGCACCTTGTAGCGGCGGTGCTTGGCGTTCGACTTCAGGTAGTCCTCCACGATCGCCTCGCGCTCGACGCCGAGGGCGAGCAGCGTCACCGCCACCGACAGGCCCGCGCGGTCCTTGCCGGCCGCGCAGTGCATGAGGGCGGGGACGCTGTCCTCGGCGAGCGCGTGCAGCACCCGGGAGTGCTCCGCCGTGCGCTCCTTGATGATCATGCGGTACGAGTCGATCATCCGCTGCGCGCCCTTGCCGTCCGCGAGGATCTCGCGCAGCTGGTCGAGGCCGCCGTCGCGGACCATCTTCCAGAACTCGGCGCCGTCGGCCGGGTCGGACAGCGGCAGGTTCACGTTGCGCACGCCGGGCAGCGCGACGTCCGGGCCCTCCAGCTTCTGGTCGGCCGCGTTGCGGAAGTCGAAGATCGTGTGCAGGCCCAGGGAGGAGAGGAACGCGGCGTCGTCCTCGGTCGCGTGCGCGAGGTGGCCGCTGCGGAAGAGCACTCCGTACCGCACCCGGCGCCCGTCCACCGTCGGCAGTCCGCCCACGTCGCGGAAGTTGCGCACTCCGGTCAGCTCGGGTTCGGTCGACGGGACCTGCTGCGTCACGAGGGCTCCTCCCAGTCCGTCCCACCGGCGCTGCGTGCGGCGGGCACCCTCCCGACGATACGGCATCCCTTGCCTGGGGCAATGAGTTGTCCACAGGCATGACGGGGGCGCCCGCGCGCCCTTGCCGCCGGGGCGCACCACCCCCGACGAAGGGAGGAATTAGGAGCTTGTGTCTGTATTGAGAATTTTGCTTGAGATGCCCGGATCGCCACAATCCTTACAACTCGCTCCGGAATAAAAGAATCTGAGGGGCCGACGCGTGAGGAGCGTCATATCCGTGACCGTGCGTCGCCCGTCATGCTCACGTAATTCGCACGCTCTTCAAGGGCTTTTGCGTCATGCGGCCCTCTCGGAATCGACGCAGAGTGACGTCATTTTCCCGAAAAGGATCAGGTGAAACGCCTGCCCCGGCAATCTCTTGCTTGTCCCTGTGCGTCCTGGTCGCTTACGTTCACCACCGATCCGGACGGACGCCGAATCCTGCCGCCGACCGGAGCCGCACTCACCCACCACCCGTACACGGCAGGAGCGGGGGACCCACAGGTACAACCGCCTGTTCCGGTCTCCGGAAAGGCTTGGGGTAAAGCCGCACCCCCGTGCGGCCGGGCATCTCCAGCCCGCACCCGACAGCTCACCTCGCAGGCGCCGGAGAGGAATTCGTCATGCCCGCGAAGGGTAAGCATCGCCGGCCCAAGGCCCAGCTTTTCGCCCGTACCATCGCCTTCGCCGGAACCGGTGGCGCGGCGCTCGCCCTCCCGCTCATGGGGGCCGCAGGCGCTCACGCCGCTCCTGCGCAGCCGGTTTCCGAAAAGGCCGTTCAGTCCCTTCCGGCGGCCCGGGACAACGCCGCCGGAAAGAGCGCCGGGAAGAACTCGGACGCGCGGACGTACACCGTGAAGAGCGGTGACTACCTGTCGAAGATCGCCGACGAGCAGAACGTCAGCGGCGGCTGGAAGAAGCTCTACGCCGACAACCGCGAGGCCGTCGGCGCCGACCCGTCGCTCATCCACCCCGGCCTGAAGCTCGTCATCGGCGGCAAGGCCGAGGCGGGCGCCGCCAAGTCCTCCTCCTCGGCGGCCTCCTCCGCGAAGGCCGCCGCGCCGTCGAAGCCGGCCACGCCGTCGCAGAAGCCGTCGTCGGACGCCCCCGCGAAGCAGTCCTCCTCCGATGAGGCGACCGCCCAGTCCGCCGGCACCGCGACCGCCTCCAGCGGTTTCGTGTCCCCCGTACCGGGCGGCACCGTCGGCACGCCGTACCACCAGTCGGGCAGCATGTGGTCCAGCGGCTACCACACCGGCACGGACTTCGTCGTCCCGACCGGCACCTCCCTGAAGGCCGTGGGCGCGGGCACCGTCGTCTCCGCCGGCTGGGGCGGCGCGTACGGCAACCAGGTCGTCATCAAGCTCACCGACGGCCACTACGCCCAGTACGCCCACCTGTCCTCGATCTCCGTCTCCGCCGGCCAGAGCGTCACCGCCGGCCAGCAGATCGGCCTGTCGGGCGCGACCGGCAACGTGACCGGCCCGCACCTGCACTTCGAGATCCGCACCACGCCGGACTACGGCTCCGACGTGGACCCGATCGCCTACCTGCGCTCGCACGGCGTCTCCGTCTGACGCCCGCGCCCCTCGCGCACACCGAAGGCCGGCCCCGAACCCCGGGGCCGGCCTTCGGCGTTGTCCGGCACTCGCGGCGGTGCCGCCGTATTCCGGAATTGGCGAACACTTTAGGAGTGGCTTATCTCACCGTCCGTCAACCCCTTCCTACGGTCGCGTAGGTCACATTCCAAGGTGAATGATGGGCCGATGTGGCAGACGATTCGAAGAGTGACAGCAGATCAGTGATCGGGTCGTACGTGGCGGTGGGGGACAGCTTCACCGAGGGCGTCGGCGACCCCGGACCCGACGGGAAGTTCGTCGGCTGGGCCGACCGGTTCGCCGTACTCCTCGCCGACCGCCGGCCCGAAGGCGACTTCACCTACACGAACCTCGCCGTGCGCGGCAAACTGCTCGACCAGATCGTGGCGGACCAGGTGCCCCGTGCCGTCGAGCTGGCGCCGGATCTGGTCTCGTTCTGCGCGGGCGGCAACGACATCATCCGCCCCGGCACCGACCCGGACGAGGTGGCCGAACGGTTCGAGCGGGCGGTCGCCGCGCTGAGTGCCGCGGCCGGCACCGTGATGGTGACGACCGGCTTCGACACCCGCGGGGTGCCCCTGCTCAAACACCTGCGCGGCAAGATCGCCACCTACAACGGGCACGTGCGGGCCATCGCCGACCGGTACGGCTGCCCGGTGCTCGACCTGTGGTCGCTGCGCAGCGTGCAGGACCGCCGGGCCTGGGACGCCGACCGGCTGCACCTGTCGCCCGAGGGGCACACGCGCGTGGCCCTGCGCGCCGGCCAGGTGCTCGGCCTCCCGGTGCCCGCGGACCCCGAACAGCCCTGGCCGCCGCTGCCGCCGCGCGGCACCCTCGACGTCCGGCGGGACGACGTCCAGTGGGCCCGCGAGTACCTGGTGCCGTGGATCGGGCGCCGGCTGCGGGGCCAGTCGTCGGGCGACCACGTGACGCCCAAGGGGACGCTCTCCCCGGAGGACATCCGCATGCGGATCGCGGCGGTGGCCTGAGGGGGGGGCGGGCGGACCGGCCCCTGTACTGCGCGGTGCCCGCGCCACTCCTGCCTGCCCGCCCGCTCCACCCGCTCAGCCGGTGCCGGACCGCCGGGTGCCCTCCGCGGGGCGCCCGGCGGCCGTCCGCGGCAGGCCGTGCGGGTCGCGCAGATCGCAGGAGTCCTTGAACCCCTGACTCGTCAGGCCGAGCGCCGCGTTGATGCGCGAGCGCAGGTTCTCCACGGCGACCATGGCCGTCAGCTCCACGAAGGCCGGCTCGCCCAGCCGCGCGCACAGCCGTTCCGCCAGGTCGTCCGTCACGACGGGCGGGGTCGCCGTCATCGCCTCGGCGTACTCCATGACGTCCCGCTCCAGCGGCGTATAGGCGTCGCTGTCCCGCCACAGCGGCACGTCACGCAGCTTGCGCGGGTCCATGCCGCGCTCGGCGTTCTCCCAGAAGCCGAAGTCCATGCACCACGAGCAGCCGATCGACGCCGCGGACGCCATCACGGCGAGTGCCTTCAGGTCGGCGTCGAGCTTGTCCCACTTCGCCACGGACTGCTCGAACCGCAGGTCGCCCCAGAGCACGCGCGGATTGTGGGCGAGCGCCCTGCCGGGATCGATGACCTTGCCGTACATGCGCCTGGAGTACCACTCCATGACGCGGAAGAGCAGCGTCCGGGGCGGGGTGAGGGATACGCGGGCCATGGGCCACCTCCTGGTGTGCGGGACTCCGAACCGAGCCGGGCGCGCCGTGCGGGCGCCTCACCGGTACGACGGGAGGAGGGGGCGTGGATGTGACATGCGGTGCGGCGGCTGTTGGGAGGGGGGAGGGGGCGGTCGCCGTGGGAGGGTCCTCGAATCCGTTGCCGGAGGGGGCGGCTGCCGTGGGAGGGGGCCGGGCCCGTTGCCGGAAGGACCGGCCATAATGAGGGCCCCATCCACTCCGTCCGGAGGTGCCGTGGCCGCCGTCCGATTCCCCAGCTCCGGGCCGCGTGTGCCGCGGCCCGCGGCCTTCGGCAGGGACCCGGGCGGCGAGCGCCTGGCCCGTATTCACGCCTCACCGCACTTCGCCGACGGCGTCTTCCGCAATCCGGGCGGTCCCACCCGGACCCGCCCTTCCGGAGCGGGCAGGGACTTCGCGAAGCTCTACTTCGACAAGGACGCGCGGCGGCGCCGCACCCCCCGGGGCACGGTGCCGGTGCACGCCACGACGCTCGCCGACCTCGCCCGGCCACCCGCCACCGGGCTGCGCCTGACCTGGCTCGGGCATGCGAGCGTGCTGGCCGAGATCGACGGGCAGCGGGTGCTGTTCGACCCGGTGTGGGGTGAGCGCTGCTCCCCCTTCGCGTTCGCCGGGCCCCGGCGGCTGCACCCGGTGCCGCTGCCCCTGGCCGCGCTCGGCCCGGTCGACGTCGTCGTCATCTCGCACGACCACTACGACCATCTGGACATGCCCACCATCAAGGCGCTGGCCGGCACGGACGTCCTCTTCGCCGTGCCCCTCGGCGTCGGCGCCCACCTCGAACACTGGGGCGTGCCCGCGGACCGGCTGCGCGAACTGGACTGGCACGAGTCGACCCGGATCGGCGGCCTCACCCTCACCGCGACCCCGGCCCGCCACTTCTGCGGCCGAGGGCTGCGCAACGCCCAGCACACGCTCTGGGCCTCCTGGGTCGTCGCCGGCGAGCGGCACCGCGTCTACCACAGCGGCGACACCGGTTACTTCGACGGCTTCCGGGACATCGGCGCCGCACACGGCCCGTTCGACGCCACGATGATCCAGACAGGGGCCTACTCGGATTACTGGCCCGAGAACCACACGGGCCGTACGCCGCTGCCCGGCCCGTGGCCGGACATCCACATGAACCCCTCGCAAGGGATCCAGAGCCACCTGGACCTGCAGCAAGGCCGGCCGAGCGGTGTCATGCTGCCGATCCACTGGGGAACGTTCAACCTCTCGTTGCATCCGTGGGCCGAACCCGGGGAGTGGACGCTGGCCGCAGCCGGCGCGGTCGGTCAGGCGCTCGCCGTCCCTGTACCGGGCGAGCCCTTCGAGCCTGCCGGGGCCCTCCCCACGCGCCCTTGGTGGCGGGATGTGTCCCTGCCGCTGAACCGCGAGTGGCCCGTCCCGGAGATCGATCCGGTGGCGTCCCGTGACGACCTCGGCCTCGTGGGCGAGAGCTGACCGGGGACGGGTCCGAGCGCGTGACGGAAGTCCCCGCGACCATGTCGGGGACGGAGCTCGTAACGCCACCCACTCACACTCTGGTTACGGCGACCTCGTCGAGGGCCGTCTCGCCGGCCGTCGGGACGTCACCTGGTGTCCTCGCAGGCCCGGAAGGGCGGTCCGGGCAGAGGTCACGACGGGCGGCCGGGCGTGAGCCTCTCGTACACCGTCACTCTCCGGCCGCGGACCTGCTCGTCGGTCACCGGCGTGAAGTACTTCCGCAACGTGGAGATCTTCGTCTTGTCCCCGGCCGACCTCACCGGCTTCGACACCTCCGCCGCGTCGGTGACGAGAACGATGCGCTGTCGCGCGAGCATCTCCGTCCGGATGCGTGCCGGGTCCCACTCCACGCCCTTCAGCGTTCCGGAACGCTCCGGGGTCTCCTCCAGGGCGATGTCCTGGAGATCCGTGAACGCGTGCGGGGAGACCATCCGGGTGTCCCGCCGTGCCGCCGGGACGAAGAGTACGGCGTCCTCGGGCTCCTTCAGCCGCTCCACCCGCGCCGCCGCTGTCAGGACGTCGTCCACGCGGCTCTGCGGCGAGCGTTTCGCCAGCGCCTGCGGCAGCAGAGCGGCCGACGCGACGGCGACCGCGGCGGGAAGGACCCACCGTGACGCGCTCCACGACCACCGGGACACCGCCCGCACGAGCGCGCCGAGAACGACACCGGTCATCAGGGCCAGGCCCAGCAGGCTGAACAGGACGTACCGGTCCACGAACAGTGGCTTGAACAGGGAGATCCCGACGAGACCGAGCTGCGGAACCGCAAGCAGCGGCAGCCCGACGGCCGCTGCCGAGAGCCGTCCTGCCCGGGGACGGTCCAGGAGGGCCCCGAGCCCGGCGATCGCCAGCAGGACCGCCGGTCCGGTCAACACGTGCCAGGTCAGCGGAGGTATCCAGGACACCTGACCGGACTGAGTCCGACTGAAGAGGACCAGTGGTGCGGCGCCTGTCGTCGCGGCCGTGGACGACACGGCCCAGCGGGCCCACGTCCCGCGCGCGACACGTGCCCACGCCAGAGTCGACAGGTGCGCGGGCAGGATCAGCAACGAGAGCCAGTTCAGCAGGCCGCACACGAGGACCGTGCAGCCGTAGACGGCCCAGTACGTCCACCGGTCCCGTCGTCCCTGCAGCATCGCCACGAGCAGCAGTGTCGAGAGCCCGGCCCCGGCCGCCACCAGGGCGTACGGACGGCCTTCCTGGAGGTGGAACTGCACGGAGGGAAGCAGTCCGAACGCCATGCCTCCGCCCAAGCCCGCCGGCACCCCGGCCAACCGCCGTCCGAGCGCCGCCACACACGCCGCTCCCACCGCGACGGCCAGTACGGAGGGCAGCCGCAACACCGTGGTCGAAGGGCCGAAGCACTCGAACAGCCCGTGCATGATGAGGTAGTAGAGACCATGCACGGCGTCGACGTGCTCCAGCATGCACACGATCTCGCCGGTGGACCGGAGGGCGACCTGCCAGGTCGCGGCCTCGTCCCGCCAGACACTGTGCTGCCGCGACAGCCCCCACAGGCCGAGCGCGACGGTCCAGAGGAACGGAATCAGCCAGACGGGAAAGTGGCAGCGCCGAAGACGGACAGCCGTCGATTTCGTCAATGTCGGTCCGCCCCCGGCCGGTCAATTCCAGGCAATCATTCGCACTGTGTGGTGTTCGGCATGAATCCGAGTGGCGGAGAGGCCGGCAGCGCGGACATGACCTTACCGGGAAGGTTCACTCCGCACGCTTCGTGTGAGGCGGATCACGGGAGCCTCCGGCTGCGTCAAACGCCGCCTCTGGCGGAATAAGTAATTCCCCTTTAGTGAGGGGCGCCGCCGAACCGGCGCCGCGTGCGTGGGCGGAGCAGGGGAGTGGGTGAAGGGTGTCGCTGGGGGAGGCGGGGCAAGCGGGTGTGCCGTCTCGGCCGCGTACCCGTGGCGCCGCCGGTGTGCCGAGGGCGCAGCCGGAACGGGCAGGTGATCTCGGCCTCGCGGGCGAGCGGTGACGTCGACCGGGGAGTGACCTCGCCGAGGCCGGCCTCTTGACCTCTGTGGTTCCGGCCACTAATTTGCGGTGGACGTCGACCCATGACCGCGGAAAGGAGGCGACCGGCGGATGTACACCAGCTCCGATCTCGGCCGCCTTGCCCGCCGCACGGTCTGGATTCCGGGTCGTATCGCGCACGGCTGCTGAACGCGCCGTTCTGATGTGCCCGTTCGTGGCACATTCCAGGTTTTCCTTCACCTTTTCCCGGCACGTCGCTGACGCGTGCCGTGGTGCGCCCGCTCCTCTCCTGTGGCGCGTCCGAACACAGAAAGCTGCCTGACATTGGCGAACACGACGAACCGACCGATCGCGCACCGAAATGAAGGTCTGGCATGGTAGCGGCGCGGATCACGGTCAACGGGAAAGAAACACCCATCTCACCGGCAGCGCCCCACACCACTGTGCTGGATTTCCTGCGCGAGCGTGGCCTCACCGGCACCAAGGAGGGCTGCGCCGAAGGTGAATGCGGCGCCTGTTCGGTGCTGGTGGCCCGCCCCGGGGTGAACAAGCCCACCGACTGGGTGGCGGTCAACGCCTGCCTCGTCCCGGCCGCGGCGCTCGACGGCCAGGAGGTCGTCACCGCGGAAGGTCTCGCCACCGCCGGTGAACCCGGCAGGCCGCCCGTCCTGCACCCGGTGCAGGAGGAGATGGCCCTCCGCGGCGGCTCCCAATGCGGTTACTGCACACCGGGTTTCGTCTGCAGCATGGCGGCCGAGTACTACCGGCCCGACCGCTGCGCGCACGCGGACCCGGCCGAGGGCGCCGGCGCCGAGCACGGCCCGAACGGTTTCGATCTGCACGCGCTGAGCGGAAACCTGTGCCGCTGCACCGGTTACCGCCCGATCCGCGATGCCGCGTTCGCCGTCAGGGAACCCGACGGCGAGGACCCGCTCGCACAGCGCCGCGAACAGGCCCCGCCCGCCCCGGTCGCCACCGAGTACACCCGGGACGGCAGCGTGTTCCTGCGGAAGAGCACCCTGGCCGAAACGCTGGAGGTGCTGCGCGAGCGGCCCGGCGCGGTGGTGGTCGCCGGCTCCACCGACTGGGGCGTGGAGGTCAACATCCGCTCCCGCCGGGCGGATTGCGTGGTCGCCGTCGACCGGCTGCCCGAACTGCGGGAGCTGCGCGTCCGGCCCGGCTTCATCGAGATCGGGGCGGCGCTGACGCTCACCGAGATCGAGCGCCGCCTCGACGGCGAAGTCCCGCTGCTGGCGCAGCTGTTCCCGCAGTTCGCGTCCCGGCTCATCCGCAACAGTGCGACCCTCGGCGGCAACCTGGGTACCGGTTCCCCCATCGGCGACAGCCCGCCGGTGCTGCTCGCGCTGGAGGCGTCGGTGGTGCTCGCCGGTGCCGACGGGGAGCGCGAGGTGCCGCTGGCGGACTACTTCACCGGCTACCGGCAGAGCGTGCGCCGTCCCGGCGAGCTGATCCGCACGGTGCGCATCCCGCTGCCGCTGTCGCCGGTCGCGGCCTTCCACAAGATCGCCAAGCGGCGCTTCGACGACATCTCCAGTGTGGCGGTCGCTTTCGCGCTCGATCTCGAGGACGGGATCGTCCGCAAGGCACGCATCGGCCTGGGCGGCGTGGCCGCCACCCCGATCCGCGCCCTCGCCACCGAGGCGGCCCTGGAGGGCGAGCCATGGGCGGCGGAGACGGTCGAGGCCGCGGCCCGGGTGCTGCGGGACGAAGGCACGCCGATGAACGATCACCGTGCCAGCGCCGAGTACCGCTCCGCGATGCTCGGCCAGAGCCTGCTGAAGCTGTACGCGCAGACCACCGAGGCGGTGCCGTCATGAGCCACTTGTCCGAGCGTCCCGAGAAGCCTGTCGTCGGCGTCCCGGTGCCGCACGAGAGCGCCGTCCTGCACGTCACCGGCACCGCGCTCTACACCGACGACCTGGTCCACCGCACCAAGGACGTGCTGCACGCCTACCCGGTCCAGGTCATGAAGGCCCACGGCAGGATCACCGCGCTGCGCACCGAGCCCGCGCTCGCCGTGCCCGGCGTGGTCCGCGTGCTGACCGCCGCCGACGTGCCCGGTGTCAACGACGCGGGGATGAAGCACGACGAACCGCTCTTCCCCGACGAGGTCATGTTCCACGGCCACGCGGTCGCCTGGGTGCTCGGCGAGACCCTGGAGGCGGCCCGGCTCGGCGCGGCGGCCGTCGAGGTGGAACTCGACGAGCTGCCCTCCCTGGTCACGCTGGAGGAGGCGATCGCGGCGGGCAGTTTCCACGGTGCCCGGCCCGTGCTGCTGACCGGCGACGTCGACGCCGGATTCGCCGACTCCGCGCACGTGTTCACCGGCGAGCTGCACTTCTCCGACCAGGAACACTTCTACCTGGAGACGCACGCGGCGCTGGCCTATGTCGACGAGGCCGAGCAGGTGTTCGTCCAGAGCAGCACCCAGCACCCTTCGGAGACCCAGGAGATCGTCGCGCACGTGCTCGGGCTGCACAGCCACGAGGTGACCGTGCAGTGCCTGCGGATGGGCGGCGGCTTCGGCGGCAAGGAGATGCAGCCGCACGGGTTCGCGGCCGTCGCCGCGCTCGGAGCCAAGCTGACCGGCCGGCCGGTCCGCGTGCGGCTCAACCGGACCCAGGACCTGACCATGTCCGGCAAGCGGCACGGATTCCACGCCGCGTGGAAGATCGGCTTCGACGCCGACGGCCGCATCCGGGCCCTGGACGCCACCCTGACCGCGGACGGCGGCTGGAGCCTGGACCTGTCCGAGCCGGTGGTGGCCCGCGCGCTGTGCCACATCGACAACACCTACTTCCTTCCCAACGCCCGCGTCACCGGCCGCATCGCCAAGACCAACAAGGTCTCCAACACCGCCTTCCGCGGCTTCGGCGGACCGCAGGGCATGCTGGTGATCGAGGACATCATGGGCCGGTGCGCGCCGCTGCTCGGCCTGGACCCGATGGAGCTGCGGGAGCGCAACTTCTACCGGCCGGGCCAGTCGACGCCGTACGGGCAGCCGGTCACGCACCCCGAACGGATCTCCGCCGTCTGGGAGCGGGTCAAGGACGACGCCGGCATCGCCGACCGCCGGCGCGAGATCGCCGCCTTCAACGCCGCGCACCCGCACACCAAGCGGGCACTGGCTCTCACCGGCCTCAAGTTCGGCATCTCGTTCAACCTCACCGCCTTCAACCAGGGCGGCGCGCTGGTGCTGGTCTACAAGGACGGCTCGGTCCTGATCAACCACGGCGGCACCGAGATGGGCCAGGGCCTGCACACCAAGATGCTCCAGGTGGCCGCGACCACGCTGGGCATCCCGCTGCACAAGGTGCGCCTCGCCCCGACGCGCACCGACAAGGTGCCCAACACCTCCGCCACCGCCGCCAGTTCCGGGGCGGACCTCAACGGCGCGGCGGTGAAGAACGCCTGCGAGCAGGTGCGTGAACGGCTGCTGCGGGTGGCCGCCACCCAGCTCGGCTCGAACGCCTCGGACGTGCGCATCGTCGACGGCGTCGCACGCGCCCTGGGCAGCGACAAGGAGCTGGCCTGGGACGACCTGGTGCGCACCGCGTACTTCCAGCGGGTCCAGCTGTCGGCGGCCGGTTTCTACCGGACCGAGGGCCTGCACTGGGACGCGAAGACGTTCAGGGGCTCGCCGTTCAAGTACTTCGCCCATGGCGCCGCCGCGGCCGAGGTGGAGGTGGACGGCTTCACCGGCGCGTACCGCATCCGGCGCGTGGACATCGTGCACGACGTCGGCGACAGCCTGTCCCCGATGATCGACATCGGTCAGATCGAGGGCGGCTTCGTGCAGGGCGCGGGCTGGCTGACCCTGGAGGACCTGCGCTGGGACACCGGTGACGGACCGGACCGCGGCCGGCTGCTCACCCAGGCCGCGAGCACCTACAAGCTGCCGAGCTTTTCGGAGATGCCCGAGGAGTTCCACGTCACGCTGCTGGAGAACGCCACCGAGGAGGGCGCGGTCTACGGGTCCAAGGCGGTGGGCGAGCCTCCGCTGATGCTGGCGTTCTCGGTGCGGGAGGCGTTGCGGCAGGCCGCCGCCGCGTTCGGGCCGAGCGGAATCAGTGTCGAGCTGGCCTCGCCCGCGACGCCGGAGGCGGTGTACTGGGCGATCCAGGCGGCCCGCCGGGGCGATGCCTCCCGCAACGGTCACGTCCGGGGCGGGGCCGCCGGCGACAGCCACGCCGGAAACGGGCCCGCCGACGGCACCAACCGGACCGACGCGGAAGCGCTGAGCGGTGCCTGACATGACCTGGGTCGCCGCGGTCGCACGGTTGCGGGCACGCCGGGAGCCCGGCGTGCTGGTGACGGTTGCGACCGTGCGCGGCCACGCCCCGCGCGACGCCGGCGCGAAACTCGTGGTGGGGCGGACCGGGACGTGGGGGTCGATCGGCGGCGGCAACGTCGAGGCCGTCGCGATCGACCGGGCCCGGGAGATGATCGCCGCGTCCGAGGCGGAGCCGGAGCTGATCGACTTCGCCCTGAACGACAAGGTGACCAACCGGCACGGCGTGCAGTGCTGCGGCGGCACGGTCTCGGTGCTGCTCGAACCGCTGCCGGTGGTACGGGCGGTGGCGATCTTCGGCGTCGGGCACGTCGGGCTGGAACTGGCGCGCATCCTGGCACGTCAGGACCTCGACCTCCATCTGGTCGACAGCCGCTCCGACGTCCTCGCCGAGGAGCGGCTCGGCGTGCTGGCGGACGCGGTGGCGCAGGTGCACGTGCACCACACGCCGCTGCTGCCCGAGGAGGTGCTGGAGGTCCTGCCGCGCGGCACCCACGTCCTGATCATGACCCATGATCACGCCGAGGACGCCGCGCTGTGCGACGCCGCCTTGCGCACCCCCCACCTCGGCTCCATCGGGCTGATCGGGTCGGCGGCCAAGTGGGCGCGGTTCCGCAGCCGCCTGGCCGCCGAGGGCGGTCACGACGAGGCCGCCATCGACCGGATCAAGACCCCGATCGGGCTGGCCGGCATCACCGGCAAGGAACCCGCGACCATCGCCGTGAGCGTCGCCGCCGATCTGCTGCGCACCTTCGGGACGGAGGGGGACTGACACTCCCGCCGGACCGGCGAAGGCGCCCCGCGCTCCGCCCGGCACCGGCCCGGACCCCGCCGGGAGCCGCGGTGACCGCCGGGACCCTCCTCCCGAGGAGCCCCGGACCGGCGAGGGCGGCCCTCACCGGCCTCGCCGCGTTCCGGCCGCCTGTCATGGTGTTCCGGCCGCCCGTCACGGTGCAGGCGCCCGGTGGAGAAGAGGCCCGCCGGCCCGGCGCGCCGCGGGGGAGCCGTCGCCGACGGGGATCAGGACGTGCGTCGGCGGCGGCGCGCTGTCGTCGACCCAGGCGGTGAACTCCTTGCCGTCGTCGTGGCAGATGAACTGCACGACCTGGCGGCCCGCGGCGGCGGCCCGGATGAGCCCGCCGGTGGTGGCCCACATACCGGAGAGGTAGAAGTTCTCCAGTCCCGGGAGGGCCGGGCCGTACTTCTTGACCTGTTCCTCCATCGTCTCGCCGCTCTCCACGAAGGGCTGCCAGCCCAGGACGGTCCCGTCGTGGTTGCCGGTGTAGCGGACCTGGGTGAGCGGCGTCGCCAGGTCGCGGACCGCGATCGCCTCCCGCAGCCCGGGGAACCGCTCGTCCAGGAACGTCACCAGGGCGTCGCGCACCTGGTGCTTGGCCCGGTAGTACTCGCGTCCGTGCCGCAAGGGGCGGGTGTGCACGGTCTCCCCCCGGTACCGGCGGGTCCGCTGCTCCGGCTGTCCCGTGTTCAGGGAGCGCCAGGGGGCGATGTCGGAGAAGTAGGTCGCGTAGACCACCGTCGTGTCCTTCGGGGACAGTTCGGGGAAGTGCCTGCTGCGGAACTGCACGTTGATGCTGGGGTGCCGGATGCCGGTCAGCTGCGACGCGGTCTTCTCGTCCAGGAGGTAGGTGGTGCACGGCTCGCCCTGCGGGAAGGGGCGGTCGAGGCCGAGGAAGAGCATGACGTAACCGGGGAACACCATGCCCGGCTGCTCGATCGTGCGGGTGTACAGCTCCCGGTAGCCGTCGTCGAGGTAGCGGCCGCCCAGGAGCTTCATCACGGTGGTGGGGCCGTCGCAGGCGGAGACGACGATGTCGGAGCGGAACTCGCGTCCGTCGCAGAGCCGCACCCCGACCGCACGGTCGTCCTCGACCAGCACCTCCTCCACCTTGGCGTTGTAGGTGATCTCCCCGCCCAGGCGCCGGTAGCGCTGTTCGATCGACCGCGCCAGCCCCAGGGAGCCGCCCTCGGGCACGCCCGCGGACAGGCCGGCGTGCGCGGCCAGCTGGAAGTAGAACGGCAGGACGGGGAAGTTGGGGTGCTTCTCGTAGAGGATGAAGTTGAACGCCTCCCGCAGCAGCGGGTCCTTGAACCTCGCGGAGTAGTCCGTCATCAGCACCGCCATCGACTTGCGGATGACGTTGAGGTAGGGCAGGAACGCGGCCAGCGCGCGCCACCGTTCGAAGCGTCCCATCAGGCTCAGCGGCTTGAGGAAGGGGTAGACGGCCAGGCACTTGCGGAACCGGCGCAGCCCGGCGCAGAAGTCGCGGATCAGCCGGGCGTCCGGGGGCGAGAGGTCCAGCAGGTGCCGCTCCAGCCGGTCCGGGTCGGAGTAGAAGTACACCGCTCTGCCGTCGCGGCCGCGCACGATGTTGAAGACGTCGAAGTGCCGCATCTCCTTTCCCTGCAGGGCGCCCAGTTCGAGCCAGATCTGGTGCATCTCGTTCCCGGGCCCGTTGCCGAGCAGCCAGCTGATGCAGCAGTCGAAGGTGTAGTCGCCGCGGTCCCAGGCGGTGCAGCAGCCGCCGGGGATCTCGTGCATCTCGAAGATCCGGGTCCGGTAGCCGTTCATCTGCGCGTAGCAGCCGGTGGACAGGCCGCCCAGGCCGCCGCCGACGATGATCATCGATTCTCTGTCCCGCCGTCGCGGAGCCATGGCCGATGCCCTTCTCACGTCCGTCGCTCGGTCTGTCGCTCACGCCCGTCGTTCATGTCCGTCCCGCGGCAGGGTGGTCGGGCCAGGGGTCCAGCTGCGGCAACCGCCCCAGCTTGCCGCGGTGCCAGGGGCCGGCGCCGGGGCTCTCCGAGGCCCGGAACTCCAGCCCCAGCTCCTCGCACAGGTACTGGGCGGCGAAGCGGCCCGCGGACGCCGTACGGATCAGGCTCCCGCCACCGGTCCACTGGCCCGCCATGGTGAAGCCGCGCAGGCCCGGCAGCCGCATGCGGTCCTTGTCGACCAGCCTGTTCGCCAGGTCTTCCGCCGGAGTGAAGGACTTCCAGCCGAGGATGCTGCCCTCGTGGTTGCCGGTGTAGCGCAGCGTGGTCACCGGTGTCGCCACGTCGATCACTTCGATGCGTTCCCCGATGCCCGGGTGGTGGCGCTCCAGGAACGCGCGGACGAAATCGGCGACTTCCCGTTTGCGCGCCCGGTACCGCCGGCGGTCGGTGGTGCGCAGTGTCTTCCAGTGGCCAAAGTCGCTGAAGTAGGTGCAGTGGATGACCGACTTGCCGGCCGGTGCGAAGCTGTCGCAGTACCGCGAACGCAACTGCACCACCAGGCTGTTCTGCCGTACGGCCGGCAGCGCGGCGCTGTCCTGGGGCGACAGCAGGTAGGTGGTGCTGTGCGGGGTGGCGGGGTCCACGTCACCGCTTAGGCCCACGAACGCGGAGACCACGCCCGGGTACACGTACTCCGGCTTGTGCAGCATCTCGGTGTAGAGCTTCTCGACGGTGGGACCGGTGTACCGCCCGCCCAGCAGGCCGTAGATCGTGGTGTGGCCGTCGCAGGCGGAGACGACGTGGTCGGCGTAGTGCCGTGTGCCGTCCCTGAGCTCCACCCCGACCGCGCGGTCGTCCTCGACGAGGATCCGCTCCACCCGGGCGCGGTAGTCGATCCGGCCCCCCAGCGAGAGGTACCGCTCCTCGATGGACCGGGACAGCCCCAGCGACCCGCCCTGCGGGAAACCGGCGTTCCCGTGGCAGGCGCTCGCCATGTTGAACAGGTAGGGCAGCAGCGGGAAGACCTCGTGGTCCTGGAAGAAGATGTAGGGGAAGGCGCGGCGCAGCAAAGGGTCCTGGAATTTGCCGCAGAAGGTCTCCATCCGGGTGGCCGCCGTGCGCCAGAACAGGAGGAAGGCGGGCAGGACGGTGCGGAGCAGAACGAGCTTCTCGCGCGTCGTCCGCAGCGGCGGCGGGGTCAGGAAGGGGTACAGGTTGATGCCGGTGAACCGCCGCAGGTCGCGGCAGAAGGCCCGGATCGGCCGCGCGTCGGCGGGCGAGAGGCCCAGCAGGTGCCGCTCCAGCCGGTCCGGGTCGTTGTAGAACGTCACCGACCGGCCGTCCTCGCCGACGACGGTGTTGAACGCCTCGAAGTTCGTGACGGTCTTGCCGTCGAGGGCCCCGAGCTCGCGCCAGATCCTGGCGGCGTCGTTGCCCGCACCGGTGCCGGTGAGCCACTCGATGCAGTAGTCGAAGAGGTAACCGCCCCGTGACCAGGCCGTGCAGCAGCCCCCGGGCAGGACGTGCTTTTCGAGGATGCGGGTCCGCATGCCGCTCATCTGCGCGTAGCAGCCGGTCGACAGGCCGCCGACGCCCCCGCCGATGATGAGGACCCGGGGGCCGCCGCCGGGGCCCGGATCGCGGCCGTCCCCGTTCCCGTCCGCTCCGGTGCCGGGGGTCATCCGGTCGGCCTCCTTCCGGTGTCGTGTGCGCGTGACGCGGGGCGGGACCCCGAGGCCCCGGCCGGGAAGCGCCCGGGTGCGTCGAAGGCGACGGGCAGCGCGTGGAGGCCGTAGACCATGCCCTCCGTCTTCCAGCGCAGGCCGCTCTCCGGGACGGCGAGCCTCAGTCCGGGCAGGCGCCGCAGCACCGTCTCCAGGGCCACCTGCAGCTCCACGCGTGCCAGGTGCGCGCCGACGCAGAAGTGCGCTCCGTGCCCGAAACCGAGGTGGGCGGGGCCCGTCCGGTCCAGGCGCAGCTCGTCGGCGTCGGGGAAGACCGCCGCGTCCCGGTTGGCGGCGGCCACCGCGATGAGGACGGGCTCCCCGGCCCGGACGACCGTTCCGCCCAGCTCGACGTCCTCGGTGGCGTAGCGGGGGAGGAGGAAGCTGTTGAGCTGCGTGTACCGGGTCAGCTCCTCCACGGCGGAGGGGATCAGGTCCGGCCGCTCGCGCAGTCGCCGGAGCTCCTCGGGGTGGGTCAGCAGACGGTGGAAGAAGTTCGCGATCTGGTGGCTGAGGGTCAGGAACCCCGCGACGAGGAGGTCTCCCGCGAGCGACAGCATCTCCTCCTCCGTGATCAGGCCGTCCTCGTCCCTGGCCTGCAGCAGGGAGCTGCACAGGTCGTCACGCGGTTCCTTGCGGCGCAGCTCGAACAGGGCGGAGACGTAGGAGGAGAACTCCGCGGACTGTTCCCTGAGTTCGTCGTCCGTCGTGGCGTCGGACAGCTTGGCGTCCGCCCAGTTCCAGAACCGGCGATGGTCCTCCTCGGGCACTCCCAGCAGTTCGCACAGGAGCGTCGTCGGGAAGGGGACGGCGAACTGCTCGACCAGGTCGGCGGTCGTGCCGGACGCCACGATGCGGTCGAGCAGGTCCTCGGCGAGTCCGCGGGCCCGGTCGCGCAGCAGCTCGACCCGGCGGGCGCTGAACTGCTTGGCCACCACGCCGCGCAGCCTGGTGTGCTCGGGCGGGTCCAGGGCGAAGAGCCCGCCGGTGATGCGGGCCCAGGGGCGCATCCGCGGCTGGTCGCGTCCCACGGCCTCGGCGAAGCTGAAACGCGGGTCCGACATCACCGCCTTCACGTCGGCGTACCGGGTGGCGAGCCACGCCTCTTCTCCGTAGGGCATGCGCACCCGGGCGAGGGGCTGCTCGCGCAGCTCCGCGTAGACCGGGTGCAGGGCGAGCCCCGGGCCCGGCGCGAAGGGGTAGGCGAGCGGTTCGGACGGTGTGTGCACGGGGATGTCGGCCTTTCGGGCGGGTGGACGTTGGGGAAGGGGGTGCCGGCGGCGGGTCACGAGGTGCCCGTCGCGGTCCCGAGCAGGAGGGCTCGCACCAGGTCCGCGTTGCGTTCCAGGTGCCGCGGGTCGAGCATGTCGGCGTGGACGCCGGAGCCTTGCAGGACCGAGGTGCCCGTGGTCGAGCTGCCGTGCCAGGAGCCGTCCCGGCCGGCGGCGTACAGCTCCGTCTTCTGCTCGTCCGAGATCACGCCGATCCGGGCCGCGACCGTCCCCGTGTTCGGGGTGCGGGCGCAGAAGTCGATGTACTCCTTCGCCTGGTCCAGCGTCTCCTCGGTGACGATCCGCGAGCCGGTGTGCTTGTGCAGGTGCTCGCCGAGCTCGCGCTCGAACGCCTCCAGGTGCTCGGGGGCGAGGGTGAAGGACTCACCGATGCGGTACGAGTCCAGGATGATCACGTGGGACACCTCCCGGCCGCGCCGCTCCAGCTCCTTGGCCACCTCGAAGGCGAGGTTGCCCCCGAGCGAGTAGCCGATCAGGATGCAGGGGCCCTCGCTCTGCAGCGACTCGACCAGGTCGGCGTAGCGGTCCGTCTTGTCGTCGCCCGGCAGGTGGTTGAACGCGATGATCCGGTGTTCCGGCAGGTGGGCGGCGAATCCGCGGTAGACCAGGCCGTGGCCGCCGGCCGGCGGGAAGCAGAAGAGCGGGGTTCCGTCGCCGTCGTTGAACCGCAGCCAGGGCTGCGGGCCGGTGAGCCGGCCGGTGACGATGTGCTCCACGGTGGTGGCCATGCCCTGCAAGGTCGTGATCTTGAACAGGTGGCTGACCGGGACCGGCACGCCGAGCTCCGACTCCAGCCGGTGGACGAGCTCGATGAGCCTGACCGAGCTGCCGCCGATCTCGAAGAAATCGTCCCGCAGCCCCACCCGTTCCCGTCCGAGCACGGCGCGCCACTGCTCGGCCACGCGCACCTCGTACTCCGTCGCCGGCGGCTCGTCGTCGCCCCGGTCGTCCGGGAACTCCGGGGCGGGCAGCCGGGCCGTGTCGACCTTGCCGTTCGGGGACAGCGGCAGCGCGGGCAGTTCGGCGAAGTACGACGGGATCATGAAGGTCGGCAGCCGGCCGGCGAGGTGGCGGCGCACCGCGCGCAGATCCAGTGCGGTGCCCGCCGCGGGGACGCAGTAGGCGCACAGGACGTCTTCGCCCCGTCCGTCGCCGCGCACCGTCACCACCGACTGGTCCAGGCCGGGCCACGTCGCCAGGTGCGCCTCGATCTCCCCCGGTTCGACGCGGTGGCCGCGGACCTTGAGCTGGGAGTCGGTGCGGCCGAGCAGCCGTACGCCGCCGTCGGCGTCCCAGCACGCGAGATCGCCCGTGCGGTACGCCCGCGCCGGCATGGCGCCGGACCCGCCCGGAGCCACCGGCGCGGTGAAGCGCCGCGCGGTCTCCTCCGGGGCGCCCGCGTAACCGAGCGCGACGCCCTCGCCGCCGATCCACAGCTCACCCGGCACGCCCGGCGGCACCGGCTCGCCGTGCCGGTCCAGGATGTAGACCTCGCTGTTCGGGAAGGGACGCCCGATCGGCACCATGTCGCTCGGCTCCAGTCCGTCGTCCGGGCCTTCGAAGTACGTGCTGTCGATGGTCGCCTCGGTGACCCCGTAGGAGTTGACCAGGCGCGTCCGGGGACCGCACAGGCCGCGCAGGCGCCGGTACTCCTCGACCTTCCAGCTGTCGGAGCCGACGATCAGCAGGCGCATGAAGTCCAGCCGCGCGCCCGTGCGTGCGCAGTGGTCCATCAGACCGCGGACCACCGAGGGCACGAACTCGGCGCAGTCCACCCGCTCGGCCCGCATCGTCTCGTACAGCCGGCCGGTGTGGAGCAGCAGGTCGCGCCCGACGAGCACCAGGGTGCCGCCGGAGCACAGCGCACGGACCAGGTCGCCGGTGAAGACGTCGAAGGAGGGGTTCGCCAGCTGGAGGTGGACCCGCACGTCGCGGTCGAGGCGGTACTCCTCGCGCCAGCCCTCGTACACCGCGGCGAGGCTGCGGTGGCTGACCCGGACGGCCTTCGGGCGGCCGGTGGAGCCGGAGGTGTGGACGACGTAGGCGGGAGCCTCCCAGGCGACCCCCGGGGCGGGCTCGGGGGCGGGCTCGGGCCCCGGAGCGGCCCCGGACCCGTGCGGCGCCAGCTCCTCCAGCGTCACCACCCGTCCGGCGGCCGGGGCCAGACGCGCGCGCCCGCTCCCGTCCGCGACGACGGCCAGCGAGGCACCGGCGCCGTCCACCGCGCGGACCAGGCGGTCGTCCGGGTAGCCGGGGTTCAGCAGCAGGTACGCGCCGCCCGCCCGGAGCACGGCCAGCACGGTGACGACCAGCTCGGGCGACTTCTCCAGGCACAGGGCCACCACGGTGCCCTCGCGCACGCCCAGTTCACGCAGCCGGTGCGCCGCCACCCGGGAGCGGTGCTCGACCTCGGCGTACGTCAGGCGCCGGACGGTGCCCGACTCCGAGGGGGCCGACACGGCGACGGCCCCGGGATGCTCGGCGGCGGCCTTGACGAACAGCTCGTGCACCGGGCGGTCGAGGGGCGCCCGGCGCCCGGCACCGCTCCACTCGGTCAGGATGCGGTCGCGCTCCCGGGCGCCGAGCAGCGGCAGCCGGGTGACCGGACGGTCCGCAGGCGCGTGCGTCAGCGCTTCGAGCAGGTTGACGTAGTGCGAGGCCATCCGCCGCATCGTCGCCGCGTCGAAGAGGTCGGTGTTGTACTTGAACACGCAGTGGAAACGCCGCTCGGCCTCGTCCTCGTAGACCGACAGGGTCACATCGAACTGCCCTTCCTCCTCCGGGAGTTCGATGTAGTCCAGGCGGTACCCGTACTGCTCGGTGGCGACCTTGTGGGTGAGCAGGATGAACATCGCCTGGAACACCGCGGAACGGCTCGGGTCGTGCTGCAGGCCGAGCTCCTCCACCAGCAGGACGAAGGGGTACTCCTGGTTGTCCAGACCGCCCAGCACCGTGTCGCGCACCCGCGCCAGGAGCTCGGCGGCCGTCGGCTCGCCCGCCAGGCTCACGTACAGCGGCAGCGGATTGACGAAGTACCCGTAGACGGAGGCGAACTCCTCCCGCGTGCGCCCCGTGACGGGACTGCCGACGATGATGTCGTCCTGCCCGCTGTAGCGGTGCAGCAGGAGGTAGTAGGCGCTCAGCAGCACCATGAAGACGGTCACGTTGTGCTCGCGCGCCAGAGCGTGCACACGGGCGCTCAGCTCCTCGTCGAGGACGAAGAACTCGGACGCGCCGTTGTGGGTCTGCACGGCCGGACGCGGCCGGTCGGTGGGCAGGGCGAGGACGGGCACCTCGTCCGGGAGGCTGCTCTTCCAGTAGGCGAGCATCCTGCGCGCCTCGGGACCGGCCAGGAGCCGGTTCTGCCGGTTGAGGAAGTCGAGGTAGGTCGCGGCCACCGGGGGCAGCACGGCGGGCCGGCCGCGCCGCAGCCCCTCGTAGACCCGGAGGAGTTCCTCGATGAAGGTGAAGGTCGACACGGCGTCGGAGACGACGTGGTGGACGGCTTTCATGAGCACCCAGCGGTCCGGGCCGCGCCGGAACAGGCGGAGCCGGACCAGCGGATCGCGTGCGAGGTCGTACGGCCTGCGGTACTCGTGAATGATCATCTGCCGGACGTCGTCCCACTCCCGGCCCTCCACGTCGAAGACCCGGAAGTCCGGGGCCGCCGTCGGGGAGATCCGCTGCACCGGCCGCCCCTCGTCCAGGACGATGTTGGCGCGCAGGCTGGGGTGGCGTTCGATCACGGTGGTGAAGGCGGCCAGCATCAGGTCGGGGTCGAGCGCGACGCGCACCTCGACGGCCCCGCCGATGTTGTAGGCGAACCCGTCCGGGTCGAGCTGCTTGAGGAACCACAGCGCCTTCTGGTTCTGGGTCAGCGGGTACTGCCGCTCGTCGTCGTACACCTCGACCGCGGTGCCGGCGTCCTCGTCCGGGTCCGCGGCGAGCAGCCCGGCCAGATCCTCGTGGGCCTGTTCCACCAGATCGGCGAGGGTGGCGTTGCTCAGCAGCGCCACCACCGGCAGCGCGATCCCCAGCTCGGCCTGGACGCGTCCGCGCAGCTCCATCGCCAGCAGCGAGTCCAGCCCCATCGCGGTCAGGGAGCACGCCGGGTCCACCTCCTCGGCCCTGACCCGCAGGACGTCCGTCACCAGTGCGGTGAACCGGTCGGTGAGCAGGGCCCGGCGCTCCTCGTCGCCGGCCTCCCGGAAGGCGTCGGCGAAGCCGTGGAGCGGGATCTCCGCGCGCGGGGCCGCCTCGGCGGCCAGGCCGGCCACCAGGGGCGGCGGGGACGGGTACCACCCGAGGAAGACCGGCCAGTCGTGGACCGTGGCGACCACCAGCTGGGCACGGTCCTGGCCGATCACCCGTTCGAGGACGGCCATGCCGGCGTGCGCGGACAACGAGGTCATGCCGCGGTGGGTCCGGTAGTGCTCGACGAGCCCGAGTTCCTCGATCATGCCGGTCGCCCACGGCCCCCAGTCGATGCTCAGCGCGGGCAGGCCGAGCGCGCGGCGGCGGTGCGCGAGCGCGTCGAGGAACGCGTTGCCGGCCGCGTAGTTGGCCTGCCCGGCGGTCGTCAGCAGCGAGGCGACCGAGGCGAACAGCACGAAGTGTTCGAGCGGTTCGTCGCGCAGGAGGCGGTGGAGGAGGTGGGCGCCCACCGCCTTGGGACGGTACGCGGTGTCGAAGACACGCCGGTCCATCTCCGGCGCGAGGGTGTCGCACACCTGCCCGGCGAGGTGGAACACGCCGCGCAGGGGAGCCGCCCCGGACGCCCGGTGACCGGCCAGCCAGGTGGTCAGGGACTCCTCGTCGGCGACGTCCAGCGACACCGGCACGGGATGCGCCCCGAGGGACTCCAGCTCCTGGACGAAACGCACGGCGCGCCCGGCCGGGCTCGCGGGGTCGAGCCCGTGCCACCGGGCCCGTTCGGGCAGGGCGGTGCGGCCCACGAGGACCAGGTGGCGCGCGCCCCGCCGGACCAGGGTGCGGCACAGCAGCCGCCCCAGGGCCCCGAACGCCCCGGTCACCAGGTAGGTGCCGTCGGGGCGCAGCCGCAGCGGAAGCGGGCGGGTGAGGCCGGCGGCCCGTACCAGCCGGCTGGTGAGGCGGCGGCCGGCGCGCAGGGCGACCTCGTCCTCGCCGTCGTCGTACGCCATCTCGCGCAGCAGGGCCTCGGCCTCCCGGCGGCGGGACGCGGCATCGTCCGGCGGGGCCGGGGGGAGATCGACGAGTTTGCCCGGGTGGGTGGTCAGCTCCTGGTGGCGCAGCACGCGGCCGATTCCCCAGGCGGGCGCGCCCAGCGGTTCCACCACGTCCCCGTCCGCCGCCGCCTGCGCTCCCCGGGTGACGATGTGCAGCCGGGTCCCGGGGCCCTCCGGCTCCTCGCGCCGCAGTGCCCGGACCAGGGCGACCAGCGAGTACAGGCCGGTCGCGGTGTGCCCGTCGAACGCGTGCCGGCCGGTCGCCTCCACCGGCGGGGCGTCGAGGTTCCACAGGTGCACGAGGGCGCCGGGCGGCCCGCCGCAGACGGCACGCACCTCGGCGAGCAGGCGCGCGAAGTCCTCGGCGGAGTCCGGCGCGACCGTCCAGGGCCGGCCCTCGCCCGCCGCGCGGTAACCGTCGCCCGGGCGGACCAGATGGCAGCGGCCGCCGGCCGCGGTCACCGCGGCGGCGAGTGCGCCGGCGACCCCCTGGGCGTCGGCGAACACCAGCCAGTCCCGCGCGGCCCCACCCGCGGCGAGGACCTCGTCCGGCACGGGCGGCCGCTCCGTCCAGGCCACTTCGGTCAGCCAGCCGTCGACGGTCGGCAGGCCGACCGCGGTCGTCGTCGTCTCGGTGTCGGCCGCGCGGAAGCCGCTGATCCGCCCGAGCGGCGCGCCGCTGTCGGCGTACAGGGCGATGTCGCCCACCAGCTGCCCGTCCTCGTGCTCCGACACGGTCGCGTGCGCCCACAGACAGCGGTCGCCGACGGGGTCGATCCGCACCTCCTCCAGGGACAGCGGCAGCAGCGTGCCGGTGCCCCGCGCGGGTGTGCCGTCGTCCGGCAGCGTGGGCGTCAGCAGCGTCTGGAAGCAGGCGTCGAGCAGCACCGGGTGGATGTGGTGGCGGGCGGCGGTGTCACCGATCGGCGTGGTCGGCCGGATACGGGCCAGTGCCTCACCGGGGCCGATCCACACCTCCTCGATGGCCTGGAAAGCGGGACCGTAGTGGTATCCCCGGCCGGCCAGGGCCGCGTAGCAGGCGGCGCCGTCGAGACGGCGGGTGCCGCGCGCGCGGACCGCGTCGAGGTCGAGTTCCCCGTCCGCCCGGCGGGGCTGCTGCGCGCGCACCACCCCGCTCGTGTGCAGGACCGGGTCCCGCCCGTCACCCGGCAGGCTCGCGATGGTGAACGCGGCGTCCTGGGAGGAGAAGGACAGCTGTACGGTGGCGGGCCCGTCGTCGGACAGGAAGAGGGCCTTGCGCAACCGGACGTCGGCCAGTACCGCCTGGGTGCCGCCGGTCATCGCCCGTACCGCCTGCAGGGCCATCTCCACGTAGCCCGCCGCGGGAAAGACGGCTTCGCCCTGGATGCGGTGATCGCCCAGGTACGGGGCCGTCCCGAGGTCCAGCCTCGTCTCCCAGGCGGGTTCGGCCCGGGCCATGCGGCGGCCCAGCAGCGGGTGGTCGTGCCCGCCGAGCCGGACCTGCCGCACCGGTGCGGGTTCCACCCAGTGCCGTTCCCGCTTCCACGGGTAGGGAGGCAACGCCACCGGCCGCCCCTCGGGCTGCAGGACGTCCCACGCGACGTCGACGCCGATGGTGTGCAACGCGGCCAGAGAGCGCATGAACCGCTCCGGCTCGTCCTCCCGGCGGCGGATCGACGCCAGCGTCGTGCCGTCGACGCCCCGTGCGGCCAGGCACTCCTGGATCGCCTGGCCCAGCACGGGGTGCGGGCCGATCTCCAGGAAGACGCGGTAGCCGTCGTCGGCCAGCCGGTCGACCGCCGACCGGAAGCGCACGGTGCCCCGGACGTTGTCCCACCAGTAGTCCGCGTCGAGCTCGGTGCCGCGTGCGGTGCCCTCCCGCCCGGTCAGGTACACCGGCACCCGCGCCGCGCGCGGCTTCAGGTCCGCCAGCGAGGACAGCAGATCGTCCTTGAGGGGGTTCATCCGGGCGCTGTGGTACGGCACCTCGACCTGGAGGAGCCGTGCGAAGACCTGCTCGGCCTGGAACCGGGCGGCGAGTTCCTCGAGCGCGTCCCGGTCGCCGGAGAGGGTCACCGTGCGGGGGCCGTTGCACGCGGCGATCGACACCCGGTCGCCGTACGGGCGCAGACGGCGCATGGCCTCGCCCTCGGACAGGCTCACCGCGAGCATGGTGCCGGTGCCCGCCGTCCGCTGCTGGAGCCGGCTGCGGTGCACCACGAGCGAGACCGCGTCCCGGAGGCTGTAGACGCCGGCCTCGTAGAACGCGGCGACCTCGCCGGTGCTGTGCCCGACGACGGCGTCGGGGTGCACGCCGTAGGAGCGCCACAGCGCCGCGAGCCCGGTCTGGAGGGCGAAGTTGGCCGGTTGCGCCAGCCAGGTCTCGTGCATCCGCGAACCGGCCTCGTCGGCCGAGAGCTCCTCGACCAGCGACCAGTCGGTGAGCCGTGCGATCTCGCGGTCGCACCGCTCGATCGCCTCCCGGTAGACCGGTTCCTCCTCGAAGAGCCGGCGTCCCATCGCCCACCACTGCGGCCCCATGCCGGTGAAGACCCAGACCATCCGCCGGTCCCGGGCCTCACGCCGCCGGCCCGTGAGCACACGGGGGTGTTCCTCGCCCCGGACGTACGCGTCCAGGGCCTCCTCCAGCTCCGCGCGCGAGCGGTACACGACCGACAGCCTCGACTCCAGGTGCTGGCGCCGGTGGGCCAGCGTGTGGCCGAGGTCGGACAGGGAGACCGGCTCCCCGCCGGGGCGGGCGCCCGCGAGCTCGCGCCGGATGCCCGCCGCCCGCTCGGGCAGGGCGGCGGGGTCGCGCGTGGTCACCGGCAGAACGGTCCAGTGCGGCTTCGCCGCTTCCGCGGGCCCGCCCTCGGCGCGACGCGGTCCCCCCTCCGGCCTCGGCGCCTCTTCCAGCACCACGTGCGCGTTGGTACCGCCGAAGCCGAACGCGTTCACCCCGGCGCGCGCGGGTCCTCTGCGCTCGGGCCAGCCGGTGACCTGCCTCGGGATCTCGTAGGGCAGGGACGCGGGGTCGATGGCCGGGTTGAGCCGCGCCAGGTTGATGTGGGGAGGAATCGTACGGTGCTTCAGGCACAGCACGGTCTTGATCAGCCCCGCGATGCCGGCCGCCGCCTCGGTGTGCCCGATGTTCGGCTTGACCGAACCGACATAGCACCGGGCGCCGGGCTCCCGCCCGATCGACAGGGCCCGGCCCAGCGCGGCCGCCTCGACGGGGTCACCGACCGGCGTGGAGGTCCCGTGCGCCTCGACGTACTGCAGGTCTCCGGGCACGAGCCCCGCCTCCGCGCAGACCCGCTCGACGAGCGCCTCCTGGGCCCGCGGATTCGGCACCGTGATGCCGTTGGTACGGCCGTCCTGGTTGACGCCGCTGCCGGTGATCACCGCGTGGACCGGGTCGCCGTCGCGTTCGGCGTCCGCCAGCCGTTTGAGCACCACCACGCCGACGCCCTCCGCCCGGACGTAGCCGTTGGCCGACGCGTCGAAGGTGCACGACCGCCCGTCCGGGGAGAGGAACCCGCCCTGCGACTCGGCGATGGTGTACTGCGGCGCCATGTGCAGCAGCGTGCCTCCGGCGAGCGCGAGGACGCTCTCGCCGCGCAGCAGGCTCTGGCACGCCAGGTCCACGGCGACGAGGGACGAACTGCAGGCGGTGTCGATCGAGACGCTGGGGCCGCGGAAGTCGAAGCAGTGCGAGATGCGGTTCGACACCATCGTCATCATGGTGCCGGTGGCCGTGTGGGCGGCCAGTGTGTCGAAGCCCAGGTCGGCGAATTGGAGGATCTTGTAGTCGAGGGTGAAGGCGCCGACGAACACCCCGACATCGCGCCCGGCCAGTTCCTCGGGTTTCAGCCCGCCGTCCTCCAGGGCCTCCCACGTCACCTCGAGGAGCTTGCGCTGCTGCGGATCCATGTGCGCCGCTTCACGAGGGCTGATGCCGAAGAACCCCGGATCGAACTCGTCGAACCCTTCGATGTATCCGCCCCGGCCACCGACCAGCCGCCCCGGTCTGACCTTGCCGGGGCTGCCGAGGGAGGTGACGTCGTACCGGTCGGCCGGTGTCGGTGTGATGCAGTCCTTGCCGTCGATCAGGTTCTGCCAGAAGGTCCGGTGACAAGATGCCTTGCCCGGAAAACGGCATCCGATACCGACAACCGCGATCTTGTCCCGGCTCAAGACGTTCCTCCGTGTTCGCCATAGGTCTGAAGTTTTGGTGCGTTGTCGTCCCCGCACGTCCCCGTGAAGGAGAAGGACCGGAGACCGCCGCTGCGGCGGACGGACCGGTCCGGCGCAGCCGGAGACGGCACAGAGCACACCCGGCCCGAAGGCCCGGGCCGGTGGTGGTGTGGATCAGCGGACCGGCCGCGCGCTCCCGGCCGAAGCCGCGCCGCCCGCACCGGTGGCCGCCGCCGGCCGCCGGGCACCGCCCCGTGTCGTTGCCGCGGGCGTCGGGGCGGGCTTTCCCCCGCCGGTCCCGCCCCTGCCGAACGGCGTACTTCCCCGGCTCCGCCGGGAGTGCGGTCCACGCAGCACACATCGAAGTCGAAGAGGTGCGTGAAGCGCCGTGCGCCGACGACCGTTCCGAGCGCCGGACGGTCTCCCGCGGCCGTCCGGTGATCTGCCGGCGGGGTCGTGGAGCGGCTCGTGCCGGACGGCTTCGGCCCGTAACCCGGCGCCCTCTCCCGCCGAGCCCTCATCGGGGAGGCCGTCCCCCCGAGGCCGGTCCTGTGCCGTCCGGCGCCGTCGTGGCCGCCGCCCCGTCCAGCTCTCGCACCTCACCCTGCTCATGTTCATCTCCGGCTCCTCTCATGCCTGTTGGTGGCCTGTCGCCCTGGACATGGTGGAAGGACCGGACGGCTTCTCTTCGCTCGCCGGAGACGAAACCCACCGAAGGGAGGAGACGGGAGCGATCGCGTCCGCCGCTGTCGCCGTGGTCGTGCGCGGGAGGAGCACCGCGGCGTGCGTGCGTCGATGACATCCTCACGAGTCACCGCGCCGGGGGCTGTGCGCAGAAAGGGAGCGCCGAGCGTTCTCCGCCCCGCCGGTGGGCCGGATCACCGCCGGCCGGCCCTTCCGTCAGAAGCCCTCCAGGGCGGGCGCGAGGACCGCGGCCTGCCCTTCCGCGCAGGCGCGCGCGGGTGCGCGGCAGCACCGTGGCGCCCCCGTACAGGAACCCGTCGCTTCCGCGCAGGCGCGCGGGGCGCGCGGCCGGCTGGGTGGTGCGAGGCAAGGGCGCTCAGTGGTGCGCAGGGGGGGAGGGCCGTCGGCGTACGGACGGCTCTCCCGCCTCGGACCGGGCCTGATCGCTTTTCCCCGGGGTCCCGCCGAACCCATCGACGGCTTATCGGTCTGTCGTACGAACCCTCATACCAGAGCGGGACGCTGCGCGGGAGACTTTGTCAACTGCCCACCGCACATGATGCGGAGGCAACTACTGTGAGTGTCCGCAGGGCGACGCAGGGCCGTCTATCGGTCCCTGCGTCCGACGCCGCCTGCGCGGGTACCACCGCGCGGGCCACCACGCCCCCGACGGACTCGTACGAGGACACCGATGTCTCACCTCCGCGCCCCCGCCACGCGCGCAGACCGCCGCGAAGGCGGGCGGCACGGCCGGCCGGCCGCCCGCACCGCTCCCGCGCTGCCCGAGACCCGGATACGGTCCCAGCTGCTGCGTCTCGCCGTGCTGCCGCCCGTCGCGGTCGCCCTCGGCGCCGGCGCGGCCGTGCTGTTCACCGTCCGGTCCACCGGGATCCGGCCCGGGCTCGCCCTGTGGGCCGTCCTCACCGGAGCCGTCTGCGTCACCCTGGCGGCCGTCGTCATCGCCGCCGTCGCCGCGGGCCGCGCCGTCCGGTCCGTGCGCGACCGCGTCGACGCCCTGCGCCGCGGCGCCGCGCACCGGGAGAACGAGCTGCGTGCCCTCGTCGAGGCGCTGCGGCGCGGCGAGGACCCGCCCCCGCCCCCGAACCGGCGGCACGGCGGCCCCTCCGACGGCGCCGACGACTTCGACCTGCTCGCCGCCGACCTGGCCCGCGCCCACGACGGGGCCGTCACCGCCGTCCTCCAGGCCGCGCAGCTCTCCGGCCAGACGGGCAGCGAACAGAAGCTGGAGGTCTTCGTCAACCTCGCCCGGCGCCTGCAGTCGCTGGTGCACCGCGAGATCTCCCTCCTCGACGAGCTGGAGAACGAGATGGAGGACCCCGACCTGCTCAAGGGGCTCTTCCACGTCGACCATCTGGCCACCCGCATCCGCCGCCACGCCGAGAACCTCGCCGTGCTCGGCGGCGCCGTCTCCCGGCGCCAGTGGAGCAACCCGGTCGGCATGACGGAGGTGCTGCGCTCGGCCATCGCCGAGGTCGAGCAGTACTCGCGGGTCAAACTGGTGCCGCCGATCGACGGCACCCTGCGCGGCCACGCCGTCGCCGACGTCATCCACCTGCTCGCCGAACTCGTCGAGAACGCCACGGTGTTCTCCGCCCCGCACACCCAGGTGCTGCTGCGCGCGGGCCGCGTCACCTCCGGGCTCGCCGTCGAGGTCGAGGACCGCGGCCTCGGCATGCCCGCCGAGGAGCAGGAGCGGATGAACGCCCTGCTCGCCGACCCCGACCAGGTCAACGTCGCCCGGCTGCTGGCGGACGGCCGCATCGGGCTGTACGTCGTCTCCCAGCTGGCCCGGCGGCACGGCGTCACGGTCCGCCTGCAGACCAACATCTACGGCGGGGTGCAGGCCGTCGTCGTCGTCCCGCAGGCCCTGCTGGGGGCCGAACCCGAGGCCTCCGAGACGGTGGCGCAGGCCCAGGAGCCCGCCGGCGGCCGGCAGACGGTCCTGCCGCCGCAAGAACCGCAGCCGCACTCCGGGCAGCCGTCGCCGGCCCGGCGACCGGAGCCCGCCCTGCCCGCCCCCGCCGCACCCCCCGTCACGCCGGGCCCCCGGCACGAGGACGGCACCCGGTCCCCGGCACCGGCGGTGCACGGCGGCGACCCCCCTCCGCTGCCCGTGCGCGGTGCCCACCCGGACCGGCCCAACCCGGCCGACGCCGTGACCGGCCTGCGGCCCGACCACCGCCGCGCCCTCGCCGAGAACGCGGCGGCGCCCCTCGTCCCGCGCCACGCCGCCGTGCGCGGCACCGTGGACAAGCCCCGGCTGCCCCGCCGCCGCGCCCAGGAGCACCTCGTCCCGCAACTGCGCGGCGGCCCCGCGCCCCGCCGGGACACCGGCGCCCCCGCCGGCCACGACCCCGGCCTGATGGCCGCCTTCCGGCGCGGCATCGGCCTCGCCGAGGCCCAGCAGCACCTGGAGGCGGAGCACCGGGAGCCGCCGGCCCGTCCCGACGGGCGGCCCGCACCCGTGCTCCAGGCCGCCGAGGCGAGGCCCGAGCACGCCCCCGCGTCCCCCGAGACCCCGGAAGGGCACGGCATGCCCGTGTCCCGGTCCGGCCCCACCGTCCGGCACGACGGGAGCGCACCGGCCGGATGACCAGGACGACCACCCCGGTTCCCGCCCCCCATCCCCAGCGCTCCCGCTGACCTTCGTACCTCAAGGAGTCGATCCCCCCATGGCGAGCGATGTGGCCACCGGCCATGTATCCGATCTCGACTGGCTGATGAGCGGCCTCGTGCAGCGTGTACCGCACACCACCAGCGCGGTGCTGCTGTCGTGCGACGGACTGGTGAAGTCCGTCCACGGCCTCGACCCGGACAGCGCCGACCACATGGCGGCCCTGGCCTCCGGCCTGTACTCCCTCGGCCGCAGCGCCGGCGTCCGGTTCGGCGACGGCGGCGACGTACGGCAGGTCGTCGTCGAGCTCGACTCGATGCTGCTGTTCGTCACCACGGCCGGCTCCGGCACCTGCCTCGCCGTGCTCGCCGGACGCGAGGCCGACGCGGCCGTGCTCGGCTACGAGATGGCGATGCTCGTCAAGAGCGTCCGCCCCTACCTGGTGACCGCGCCCCGGCAGCACACCGCCGGCTCCCCGGCGACCCCGGCATCCCCGGCGATGAGGTCTTGAGCGTGACGGCGGCCGGCGACGGGCCCTGGCTCGACGACGCGGCCGGGCGGCTCGTGCGGCCTTTCACGGTCAGCAACGGCCGCACCCGGCCCACCGTCGCCCTCGACCTGATGTCGCAGGTGATGGCCACCGGTGCCACCCCCCTCGGTTACCTCGGCCCGGAGCACGCGCAGGCGCTCGACCTGTGCCGCACGCCCGTCCCGGTCGCCGAGATCGCCGCCCATCTGAGGCTGCCGGCGGCGGTCACCAAGGTGCTGCTGTCGGACCTCGTCGACTGCGGGGCGCTGACCACCAAGCCCCCCGCGTTCCACCACCACCCCACGGACCGGGCCCTTCTGGAGGCAGTGCTCGATGGACTACGACGACAGCTCTGACCACGGCGACGGCACCGATCCGTTCCCCACCGCGCTGAAGATCCTCGTGGCGGGCGGATTCGGCGTGGGCAAGACCACCTTCGTCGGCGCGGTCAGCGAGATCGCGCCGCTCAGCACGGAGGAACTGCTCACCACCGTCGGCGCCGCGACCGACAACCTCGACGGCGTCGAGAACAAACTCGAGACGACCGTCGCGATGGACTTCGGCCGCATCACCCTCGGCCCGGACCACGTGCTGTACCTGTTCGGCACGCCCGGCCAGGAGCGGTTCTGGTTCATGTGGGACGAACTGTGCGAGGGCGCGCTCGGCGCGGTCGTCCTGGCCGACACCCGGCGCCTGGAGGACTGCTTCCCGGCCATCGACTTCTTCGAGCAGCGCGGACTCGCCTTCATCGTCGCCGTCAACGAGTTCGACGGCGCCCACCGTTACGCCCCCGAGGAGGTCCGTGCCGCCCTCGACCTGCCGGACGAGGTGCCCCTCGTGCGCTGCGACGCCCGCATCTCCAGCTCCGGCGTGCAGACCCTGCTGACCCTCGTACGCCACCTCCTCGCCCACACGCCGGCCGCCCCGCCGACGGGGACCGGCGCACCCCTGTGACCCCCGTCCTGCATCCCCCGTCACGGAGCCGCCCATGACGTACACCCACGGCACGCGCGTCCCTCGCACGGACGCCGCCCGCCCCGGAGCCCGCCGATGAGCTACGACCCGCCGCGTCCGGCCGGCCGTCTGCTGCTCACGCCCGAGGACCGGGAGGCCCCCGCCCGGGTGCGGCGGCTGCGCCGGCTGGGCCTGGGCCGGCGCCCGGAGCCCGGGCTCGACGCCTTCGCGGACCGTCTCGCCGAGCTCGCCGACGCGCCCTACGCCATGGTCAACTTCCTCGTCGAGAACGGGCAGTTCTTCGCCGGCCTGCACGCCCCGGACCCCGCGCCCGCCGCCGACGGCGACGGCCCCGGGCCGGTGTTCGGCCGTGCGCACCCCCGCGACCACGGCTTCTGCCCGTACGTGGCCGCCCGGCGCAAGGCGCTGGTCCTGGAGGACGTCCGCGACTACCCGCGGTTCGCGGGCAATCCGGTCGTCGACGAGTTCGGCATCCGCTCCTACCTCGGCGCCCCGCTCATCGACAGCACGGGGACGGTCCTGGGCACGGTCGGCGCCGCCGACGTACGGCCCCGGCCCTGGGGGAAGGCGGGGCTGGAGACGATCAAGGCGACGGCGGCGGAGCTCGTGGCGCGGCTGGAGCGGCGCGCGGACGACGGGCTGCCGCGGTGACCGCCGGGCTCGGCGTGCGGGCCAGGCCGGGCGGGGCGTGAAGAAGAGCTGCGGCCGCGCTTAAGAAAACCTCGATGGACCGGCGCCGCGCGATAGGGCAGATTGCTGTGCGATTCCACTGCTCTCCCGGACACGGGCTCCTTCGGCATGCCCGGCGCCGGGATCTCACCGTCAGGAGCCATAGCGTTGAAGGCGCTGGTCAAGGAGAAGGCGGAGCCCGGGCTCTGGCTCGCGGACGTCCCGGAGCCCGCCATCGGGCCCGCTGACGTCCTCATCAAGGTGCTGCGCACCGGCATCTGCGGCACCGACCTGCACATCCGGGCCTGGGACGGCTGGGCGCAGCAGACCATCCGCACCCCGCTCGTCGTCGGCCACGAGTTCGTCGGCGAGGTCGTCGAGACCGGGCGGGACGTCACCGACGTCACCGTCGGCGACCGGGTCAGCGGCGAGGGCCACCTGGTGTGCGGCAAGTGCCGCAACTGCCTGGCCGGGCGACGCCACCTGTGCCGGGCCACGGTCGGCCTCGGCGTCGGCCGGGACGGGGCGTTCGCCGAGTACGTCGCGCTGCCCGCGTCCAACGTGTGGGTGCACCGCGTCCCCGTCGACCTCGACGTCGCCGCGATCTTCGACCCGTTCGGCAACGCCGTCCACACCGCCCTGTCCTTCCCGCTGGTCGGCGAGGACGTGCTGATCACCGGTGCCGGGCCGATCGGCCTGATGGCCACCGCCGTCGCCCGCCACGCCGGGGCGCGCAACGTCGTCGTCACCGACGTCAGCGAGGAGCGGCTGGAGCTGGCCCGCAAGGTCGGCGCGAGCCTGGCGCTGAACGTGGCCGAGCACACGATCGCCGACGGGCAGCGCGAACTGGGCCTGCGCGAGGGCTTCGACATCGGCCTGGAGATGTCCGGCCGCCCCGCGGCGCTGCGCGACATGATCGCCAACATGACGCACGGCGGCCGGATCGCGATGCTCGGCCTGCCGTCGGAGGAGTTCCCCGTCGACTGGGCCCGGATCGTCACCTCGATGATCACCCTCAAGGGCATCTACGGCCGGGAGATGTTCGAGACCTGGTACGCGATGTCGGTGCTGCTGGAGGGCGGCCTCGACCTCGCCCCCGTCATCACCGGACGGTACGCCTGCCACGACTTCGAGGCCGCGTTCGCCGACGCGGCGAGCGGCAAGGGCGGCAAGGTCATCCTCGACTGGACCGCGTGAGTCACCCCTCTTCCCGTGCGTTTCTAGGAGCTTTCCCATGTTCGACTCCGTGCGCGACGACCTGCGCGCCACCCTCGACGAGATCCGCGCCGCCGGCCTGCACAAGCCCGAGCGCGTCATCGGCACCCCCCAGTCCGCGACCGTCAACGTCACCGCGGGCGGCCGTCCCGGCGAGGTCCTCAACTTCTGCGCCAACAACTACCTCGGCCTCGCCGACCACCCCGAGGTGATCGCCGCCGCCCACGAGGCCCTGGACCGCTGGGGCTACGGCATGGCCTCCGTCCGCTTCATCTGCGGCACCCAGGAGGTCCACAAGGAGCTGGAGGCCCGCCTGTCGGCGTTCCTCGGCCAGGAGGACACGATCCTCTACTCCTCCTGCTTCGACGCCAACGGCGGCGTCTTCGAGACGCTGCTCGGCCCCGAGGACGCGGTGATCTCCGACGCCCTCAACCACGCCTCGATCATCGACGGCATCCGCCTGTCCAAGGCCCGCCGCCTCCGCTACGCCAACCGCGATCTGGCCGATCTGGAGCGGCAGCTGAAGGACGCCTCCGACGCGCGGCGCCGCCTGATCGTCACCGACGGCGTCTTCTCCATGGACGGCTACGTGGCGCCCCTGCGGGAGATCTGCGACCTCGCCGACCGCTACGACGCCATGGTCATGGTCGACGACTCCCACGCCGTCGGCTTCGTCGGCCCCGGCGGGCGCGGCACCCCCGAGCTGCACGGCGTCATGGACCGCGTCGACATCGTCACCGGCACCCTCGGCAAGGCCCTCGGCGGCGCCTCCGGCGGCTACGTCGCCGCCCGCGCCGAGATCGTCGCCCTGCTGCGCCAGCGCTCCCGGCCGTACCTGTTCTCCAACACCCTCGCCCCGGTGATCGCCGCCGCGTCCCTGAAGGTGCTCGACCTGCTGGAGTCGGCGGACGACCTGCGGGTCCGGCTCGCCGAGAACACCGCCCTGTTCCGCCGCCGGATGACCGAGGAGGGCTTCGACATCCTCCCCGGCGACCACCCCATCGCGCCGGTCATGATCGGCGACGCGGCGCGGGCGGGACGGATGGCGGAGCTGCTGCTGGAGCGCGGCGTGTACGTGATCGGCTTCTCCTACCCGGTCGTACCGCAGGGCCAGGCCCGTATCCGCGTGCAGCTGTCGGCCGCGCACTCCACCGAGGACGTCGACCGCGCGGTGGACGCCTTCGTGGCGGCGCGGGCGGAGCTCGGCGCCTGAGCGGGAGGGGCCTGGAGGGGCGGGTGACCTGAGAGAATCGATCCCATGATCGAGGCGCGGCGGCTGCACATCCTCCGTGCGGTGGCCGACCACCGCACGGTGACGGCGGCTGCCGCCGCGCTGTACCTCACCCCGTCGGCGGTCTCCCAGCAGCTGACCGCGCTGGAGCAGGAGACCGGGCACCGCCTGGTCGAGCGCAGCGCCAAAGGCGTACGGCTGACCCCGGCCGGCGAGATCCTGCTCGGGCACACCAACGCCGTCCTCGCCCAGCTGGAACGGGCCGAGGCCGAGCTGGCCGCCTACGGCTCGGGCCAGGCGGGCACGGTCACCGTCGCCGCCTTCGCCACCGGCATCGCCCTGGTCGTCGCCCCCGCCGCGACCCGGCTCGCCCGGTCGGCGCCCGGCATCCGCCTGCGCGTCCAGGACGCCGAGGGCGACGCCAGTCTGCCGATGGTGCTGGACCGGCAGGTCGACGTGGCGGTCGCCGTCGAGTACCGCGGGGCCCCGCCCGCCGACGACCCGCGGCTGACCCACGTCCCGCTCTACGCCGAGCCGTTCGACGCGGTCGTACCGGTCGGCCACCGCCTGGCCGACGCGGCCGAGGTGCCGCTCGCGGAGCTGGCCAAGGACGCCTGGATCGGCCCCTACCCGGGCAACCCCTGCCACGACGTGGTGGTCCTGGCCTGCGAACACGCCGGTTTCCAGCCCCGCCTGGAGCACTCCTCCGACGACTTCCGCGCGGTCGTCGCCCTCGCCTCGGCGGGCGTGGGCGTGGCCCTCGTCCCGCGCTCCGCGCTGCGCGGCATGGACCTGACCGGCGTGGTCGTCCGCCCGGTCGACGGTGCGGCCCCCACCCGCCGGGTCTTCGCGGCCGTACGCCGGGGCGCCGAAGGACACCCGCTGATCCGCCCGGTGCTGGACGCGCTGGCGGAGGCGGCACGGGCGTGAGCGTTCCGTAACATCCCCGTCTCATATCCGGGATAACGTCCCGCATATGAGAGACACTGCGGAGGCACCGGACCCCGTCGACGTCCGGCTCGGCGCCCGGCTGGCCGCGCTGCGGGCCGAACACGGCTGGTCGCTGGAGGAGCTGGCGGAGCGCAGCGGGGTGAGCCGGTCGACCCTGTCCCGGGCCGAACGCGCGCAGACCAGCCCGACCGCCTCGCTGCTGAACCGGCTGTGCGCCGTCTACGGGCGGACCATGTCCCGGCTGCTCAGCGAGGTCGAGGCACAGCCGGCGCCGCTGGTGCGGGCCGCCGACCAGCCGGTGTGGGAGGACCGGGCCGCCGGCTTCGTCCGCCGGTCGGTGTCCCCGCCGCACGCCGGGCTGCGCGGCGAACTCGTCGAGGGGCGGCTGGCCGCCGGCGCCGACCTCGCCTACGACCGGCCGCCCGTCCCCGGCCTGGAGCAGCACATCTGGGTCCTGGAGGGCACGCTGGAGGTGACCGCCGAGGACACCGCGCACCGACTGCACGCGGGCGACTGCCTGCGGATACGGGTCTGGGGTCCGACACGGTTCCGGTGCCCGGAAGGGGACGCGGACACGCGGTACGTGCTGGCGGTGGTGCTGCCGTGAAGACGGTCCGCCTGGACGCGCCCCGGCTGCTCGCCGAGGCGGAGCACCTGGCCGCTCTGCTGGTCGACACCGTGGACGGCGGCGCCTCGGTCGGCTTCCTCGCCCCGCTGGACACCGCCGACGCCGCCGCCTGGTGGCGGGAGCGCGCCGACGCGGTGGCCGCGGGACGGCTCGCCGTGTGGGTGGCCTACGACGGGCACCGGCCGGCCGGTACCGTCGGCCTCGCCCTGCCCGACAAGCCCAACAGCCGGCACCGCGCCGAAGTGGTGAAGCTGATGGTGCGCCGCGACGCCCGTGGCCGGGGCCTGGGCCGCGGCCTGCTGGCCACCGCCGAGGCGGCGGCCGGGGCCCGCGGTATCACCCTCCTGCACCTGGACACCGAGACCGGCAGCCCCGCCGAGCGCCTCTACCGCTCCGCCGGGTGGACCCGCGCCGGAGTGATCCCCGACTACGCCGCCGATCCGCACGGCGTGCTGCGGCCGACGACGTTGTACTACAAGCACATCGGAGACGTCCGCGCCGCCGGGTGAGTGTCAGTGGCAGCGGCTACGGTGCCTGCCATGCCGGATGCCGAAGACGTACGCCGTATCGCCCTGTCCCTGCCGGACACCACGGAGAAGACCGCCTGGAGCATGCCCACGTTCCGGGTGGCCGGGAAGATGTTCGCCACGCTGCCCGAGGACGAGACCTCCATGGCCGTGCGCTGCCCCAAGGAGGAGCGCGACGAACTGGTCCTCGCCGAACCGGGGAAGTTCTGGATCGCCGGCCACGAGGCCCAGTTCGCCTGGGTCCGGGTCCGTCTGGCCGCCCTGGAGGACGAGGACGAACTGCGGGACATCCTCGCCGACTCCTGGCGCCAGGCGGCTCCGCCCCGGCTGATCGACGCCCACCCCCGGCTGGGCCTGCCGGCCGGGGGCTGAAAACACCTCAGGGGCTGTCGGTGCCCCGTGGCATGATCCGGAGAGATGAGCGGCGGCCGGGGCCGGAGGGGGGCTCCGGCCGCCCGGGGACCGGCGGTGCCACGGCAGGGGGGAGCACGCGAGGATGACCGGGACGTCGTCGCAGCCCGCGCACGGCGGGGCGGGACAAGGGGCGGCGCCGGACCGCGGTGACGGTCCCGGCGCCGGAACCGGTGCCGGTACGGGGACCGGTGCCGGGGCGGGAGGCCCGGCGGCAGCCGCGGGGGAGCGGGGCGCGGCGCGGCGGCCGGTCTGGTCGCGGGACTTCGCGCTGTTCTTCGTGGCGCGGGCGGTCGCCCGGCTCGGCGACACCATGCTGCCCGTCGCACTCGCCGCCGGCCTGCTCCAGCACGGGTACGGGGCGGGCGCGGTCGGCCTCGCCATGGCTGCGACGGCCGCGGCCTTCGCCGGGCTCGTCGTCTTCGGCGGCGTCATCGCCGACCGCTTCAGCACCCGCAAGCTGATGATCGGCGCCGATCTGGTGCGGCTGGGCACCCAGGCCCTGGCCGCCGCGCTCTTCTTCTCCGGCCGTGTCGTGCTCTGGGAGATCTGCGCGATCGGCTTCGTCAACGGCGTCGCGGGCGCCGTGTTCCAGCCCGGCGTCGCCAGCACGGTGCCCCGGCTCGCCTCCGACGTCCAGGGCGCCAACGGCGCCATACGCGTCGCCGAGTCCGCCGCCCAGCTCGCGGGCCCCGCCCTGGCCGGACTGCTCGTCGGCTTCGCCGCACCCGGCGGCGTCTTCGCCGCCCACGCGGCCACGTACGCGGTGAGCGCCCTGTGCCTGCTGCTGCTCCGGCTGCCGCCGCTCCCGCCGGCCGGCCGGACCGCCGGGCACGGGGAGCGGGCCGGCGGTGGCGCGGCGAAGACCTTCCGGGCCGATCTGGCCGAAGGCTGGCGGGAGTTCAGGGCGCGGACGTGGCTGTGGGCCGTCATCGCCGTCTGGTGCCTCTACATGATCGCCGTATGGGGGCCGACCGTCCCGCTGGTCGCGGCGGAGGTGGTGCAGGAGCACGGCGCGCGCGCCTACGGCCTGGTCAACTCCGCCCTGGGCGCCGGCACCGTCGTCGGCGGACTCGCCGCCCTGCGGCTGCGCCCCCGCCGCATGCTCCGTGCCGGCGCGATCGCCCTGTTCGGCTTCGCCGCCTTCCCGGCCACCGTCGGCGCCGGCCTCGGCGTGCCGGCCATGGCGGCCGGGGCCGCCGTCGCCGGGGCCGGGCTGTCCTTCTGGGGCGTGATGTGGGCGACCACCGTCCAGACCCAGGTCCCGTCCGACGTCCTCAACCGCATCCACGCCTACGACGTGGCGGGTTCCCTGGCGATGATGCCCGTCGGCCAGGCCCTCGCCGGCCCGGCCGCCTCCCTGCTGGGCACCGACCACGTGCTGCTCGCCGCCGGGGTGACGAGCCTCGTGGTCTGCGCCGCCCTGCTCGCGGTGCCCGCGATCCGCGGCCTGGTCCGCGCCGACGCGGCCGGACCGGCGGCCACCGCGGCGATACCCGGGCGGGGCCGTCCCGCCCGGGGCCGCCCCGAGCGGGGCTGACCGGCCCCGGGGCCGCTCACGGCCTCCGGCCCGTCACCGCCCGGCCGTGAGGAAACCGCCGATCCGCTCCCGCAGCGACCGGGCGTCCAGCCCGTGGGCGGCGACGTGCTCCTCGACGCGCCCGTAGCGCCGCAGTTCGCGGCGGCCGACGCCCAGCCCCAGCACCCGGTGCGGCACGCCGGACAGCGCGTCGTTCGCTTCCCGCGTCGACGTGCCCGCCAGGTAGGGCTCGACCAGGACGACGTCCGTCCCGGCCGTCTCCGTGGCCCGGCGCAGCGCGGCGCCGTCGAAGGGGCGGACGGTCGTCGCGTACAGGACGGTCGTGTCCAGGCCCTCCGTGGCGGCGAGCACGGCGTCGAGCACCGGCCCGACGGCGACCACCACACCGGAGCGCCCCTCGCGGACGGTGAGGAACCCGTCCCCGCCGACCGCGCGGCCCTCGGCGTTCGCCTGCACGGACAGCCGTACGTACACCTTGTCGTCCCCGGCGGCGACCGCGTGCCGCAGCAGCGTCTCCGCCTCGTCGGGGTGGCCCGGCACGTGCACGGTCCAGCCGTCCAGGGTGTCGAGCAGGGCGACGTCACCGGGCGCCATGTGGGTGTAGCCGCCGGCGGGCCAGTCGAAGGACGCGGCGGCACTCACCAGCACCGCGCCCGCCTCCTGATGCCCGAGGTCCAGCTTGACCTGCTCGAAGGGCCGCTCGACGAGAAAACTGGCGAAGGTGTGCACGACGGGCCGCAGCCCGGTCAGCGCCAGCCCGGCGGCCGCCCCGACGAGCAGCTGTTCGCGGATGCCGACGTTGACGACCCGGTCGGGATGCCGGCGCATGGCGTCGGCGAAGCCGTCCTTGCCGATCTCGGCGAGGACCACGGCCACGCGCGGGTCCTCGTCCAGCAGCCGGGAGACGACGGGGGCGAACCGGTCACGCATGGTGTCCATGGCAGAGGGCCTTTCTGAGCTGGTACCGCAGGAGAGGGGGAGGGGATGGTGGGGATGGAGGGGGCGGGGCGGGGATCAGGCGGACTTCGGTTCCACCCGGGCCACGACCACGTGCGGACGCCCCGGATGCGGGGCGGTGAAGGCGGCGTACAGCGCCTCGTGGTCGCGCCCGTCGACGGTGACCGCGGACCAGCCCGCGGCCTCGAAGCGGGCCGCGATGCCGCCGGGCAGGGCATGGCTGGCGGAGGAGTTGTCCACGACGACGGTGTGCAGCCGCTCCAGCCCGGCGGGCCCGGCGAAGGCGATCGCCTCGTGGTTGCTGCCCTCGTCCAGCTCGGCGTCCCCGATCAGCGCCCACACCCGCGGTGCGTGGCGCCCCTGTGCGCGCAGCCCCAGCGCGGTGCCGACGGCGATCGGCAGCCCGTGCCCCAGCGAGCCGCTGCCGATCTCCACACCCGGCACGAGCGTGCGGTCGGGATGGTGGCCGAGCGGCGAGTCGTAGGAGCCGAAGCCGGGCAGCCACTCCACGGGCACGAACCCCTTGGCCGCCAGCACGGCGTAGTACGCCATCGGCCCGTGCCCCTTCGACAGCAGGAACCGGTCCCGGTCCGGATCGTCCCGGTGCCGGGGGCTCACCCGCAGCACCCGGTCGTACAGGACCCACAGCACGTCCAGTGTGGACGTCGCCGCCGGGCCGTGCTTCTCGTCGCCGGTCATCAGGGACATCAGTTCCGGCAGGTCGGCGTACCCGTGGGTACGCCCGCGTTCCTCGGTGATCGTCATGCCGACGATCGTGCAACCTCAACCAAGCTTCAGGTCAAGCGGTGCTCCCGGGTGAAAAGCGGTGCGCGACCACCGGCACGAGTGCGGTATGGTTTTCCTGCGCGTTCGGCCAGGGGAAACCCCAGGTCAGGCGGGCAACGGGACGTGGCGCAGCTTGGTAGCGCACTTGACTGGGGGTCAAGGGGTCGCAGGTTCAAATCCTGTCGTCCCGACTCGTGAGAGTCGCCGATCAAGGGCCGGTTTCGGAGGGATCCGAAACCGGCCCTTGATCATTTTTTGGGGACCGGTGCTCCTCGGCCGGTGCCGGCGGATGAGGACGATCGGGCTCGGGAGCGAGCGCGGGGCGCGGACCACGCCGAGGCATGCGGAGAGCGCCGCGCCGCGGCGGCCGTGATCTTGTGGACGTCCGGGTGGTGGTGAGGGGGTTGTGGCCGGTGGTGACGCGCGCCCGCGTGCGCTGACACGTTGGAGTGAAGCGCGGTGTATTACCCGCTGTGGGCGGTATCGGGAAGGCAACGGATGCCTGCCTGAGGCAGACCGGACAGGGGGGTTCCCATGAGCCTTGCTCACCGTGTCGCCATCACGACAAGAGCTCTGGCGCCGGCGCTCACAGGCGTTGGCCTGTCCGCCGCGCCGGCCGCACAGGCGCACATGCGTCATTGCGTGGACTCCGGGCCGGAGCGATCGACAGGGCCGCTCACCCCGGCAGGCGTCGCGCAAGCCTGCCGGTGCGCTGCCCGAGGGGATGCCGACGGCCGTGGCGCCGTGCTTCGCGGCATGGGCGTCGGTGCGGGCAACGGCACTCTTCCGACGCCTGACGGGCCGTCGGCAGGCGGCCGAAGGCTGTGAGCCGGGACGGCCTCGTCCCCTCGTACCGAGCCGCTCGACGGTCACCGCGCGGATCACCGGGCGAGGCGGATTCATGGGTCCGATCGTGCCAGGAGGCAGAGGGTATGGCTGACGAGCGACAGCAGGAGATCCGGTCCGGGCCCACCACCTCCCGGCGACGTCTGCTGAGTGCGGCTGCGCTTGCGCCTGCGCTCGCCGGTATACCGGCCGGGGCGCGCGCCTTGTCCGCCGGGCGGGAGAGCCATGCCCGCGTCGAACCGGTGACGACCACGGCGGCAGACTGGGCCGACGTGCGCGACGTGTTCGGCCGGCCCGGGGAGATGCGGCGGTTCATGTATCACACGGCGTTCCCGCGCCGGGATCTCAGGATCTTCTCCCGCGGCATCCTGATCAAGCCGTCGCTCGCCCTGGGCACACACGTGTCCTTCGTCCGCTACGCAGACGGCAGCACGCTGCTGATGGGCGATGTCGTGGTCACCGAACGCGAGTTGCAGCCGTTCTGCGATCTCCTGCACCGGCACGGGATCACGCAGAGCGCTCTGCACAAGCACCTGCTCGCCCACGAGCCGGACGTCTGGTGGGTGCATGTGCATGCCCACGGTCACGACCCGGTCGCCGTCGCCCGCGGCCTGTGCGCCGCCTTGAAGCGCACCGGCACGCCTCCCGCCGAACCCCCCGGTTCTTCGCCGCCGGTCGACTTGGACACCGCCGCCATCGACGCCGCGTTGGGAGTCGAGGGCGCTGTCGACAGCGGGATCTACAGGTGTACCTACGTCCGTCGCGAGACCGTCACCGACGGACCGCTGGTCCTGCCTGCGGGACTGGGCTCCACCACCTCCGTCGGCTTCCAGCCGCTCGGCGGCGGAAGGGCCGCCCTCAGCGGCGACGTGGTCATGGTCGCCGGCGAAGTCCAGTCCGTCCTCGCGGCCCTGCGACGCGGTGGCATCGAGCTCGTCGAGCTGCACCACCACCTCCTCACCGAGGAACCACGCCTGTTCTTCGTCCACTACTGGGCCGTCGGCGATGCCGTCCGGCTCGCGCGGGCCGTACGCACAGCCGTGGACGCCACCGATGCCGTACCCATGCCGGGAGGGGCCGGCCTATGACCAACGGCCGGTCCCCCCTTGGCGGGTTCGCGTCGGTGCGACGGCCGGGTGAGGCCGACGATTCGAGGGGCCGAGCGCGGCACCGCGCCTCGACGGGGCGGCGGTCGCGGATTGCGCCGCGTCGTGCGCGGTGACGCATGCCGGGCCGTTCGCGCGCAGTCGTTTACTGGAGCGTCCGGCAGCCGAAGGTGACCAGCGGCTCCGGCACCCTCACCGCCGGCGACCACTTCGACGCCTGGGCGCGGGCGGGCATGAACCCGGGCCGGTTCAGGTACTACATGATCACGGCCACCGAGGGGTACCAGAGCAGCGGAAGCTCGACCATCGCGGTCGGCGGCTGACCTCCGACCGGCCGGCACCCGGCTGCGGGCCCCGCCCTCGTGGCGGGCGTGAGGGCACGTCACGCGTGCACGGCTCCGCGCGTGAGGTCACCCGGCACCGCGGCATCGCGTCCGCCATGACGGCGGCGTGACCGGATGCGCGGGGCCCGGGCGGACGAGCCGAGCCGGTGACGAACCGTTCCCGCAGGCCGGCGCGGCGACCGGGCCTGTGAGACGTTCGTCCCGCGGCCCGGCCGGCCGCGCACCGCGGCGGCTGCCCGGCCCGGCCCATTCCCCGGCCGTACTCCATGCTCAGCCAGTGTGCGGGGCGCATGTGGAAGACGATCCGGTCACCCCCGCTCCGGGTGCTGAAGTCGACGCAGGCATCGACCAGTTCGGGTGCGAGGTAATGGCGCGCCACCTCGCGGAAGAGGTCGAGAGAGCCGGGTGATGTGCGGACGACAGGCCCTTCGGCGGATACGTAACGGACGGTCGGCTCCGTGCGCTCGACCATGAGCGTGAAGCGGCCCGCCGCCTTGATGAGCCGCGCCTTGCGGCTGTCCGCCGTGGTCATCACCCGGACCTCGCCGCCGGGCGAGTACCGGTACCAGACGGGCACGGTCAGCGGGGCGCGGCCTTCCCCTCCGCCGACGGACAGGGCGGCGACGCGCGGTTCCGCCAGAAAACGCGCACGTTCTTCGAAGGTCAGCGCCATGGGTGCTCCTTGAGCTCGGTCTTCCAGAACAGAACGCGGAGCATAGAGGCGTATCCGGACGTCAGGTGTGATTCAGGGGAAATCCCCTCGCCCGAGTGGTTCCGGCAGCCCTCACGCGTCAACATTCGAACGCCGTTGACCCCTTCGGGTGCACCTGCGCAAACGCGTATCAACCCCTTGGTGTGCGGGGATCACTACTGCGTCGGCGCCCACCTGGCCCGGCCGGACCTCCAGGCGGCCCTGGAATCGGCGCTGAGCCGCCTGCCCGGACCGGGGCCGGCGGTCCCCGAGGACGAACCGCGCCGGAAGACGGAGCGCATGACCAGCGGCCTCCGTGAACGGCCCGCCACCTTCGACGCCCACCCCGGAGCACCGGCTCCGGAACGCCTCGTTCTCCCCTCCGACCGGAAAGGCGACCACTACCATGCAGACTTGGCGGGAGCCGCTGACGTATCCCTTCGAGCCGGGCCCCGGGCTCGCACTGCACCCCCTCTACGCGGAGCTGCGGGAACGCCCTCTCGCCCGGGTGCGGATGGCCTTCGGAGACGTCGCCTGGCTGGCCACCCGCCACGCCGACGTGCGCAGAGTCCTGTCGGACCCCCGCTTCAGCCTGGCCGCAGCCGTGGGGAAGGACCGGCCACGCGGGGAGGCGACGGCCTGGGACCCGGTCGGGCTGATGTCCCTGGACCCGCCCCGCCACACGAGGCTGCGCGGCCTGCTGGCCAAGGAGTTCGTCCCGCACCGGATCGGGCCGCTGCGGGACCGCGCCCGTGAGATCGCCGAGGAACTGCTGGACCGCGTGGTGGAGTCGGGGCCGGTCGCCGACCTGGTGGAGGGGCTCGCCCTCCCTCTGCCGACGGCACTCAACTGCGAGCTGTTCGGCGTACCCCGCGAACACGGCCGTTTCTGGGCCTGGGTGGAGGACAACGTCTTCGGCGACGCGACGGACCCGGCCACCGCAACGGCCGCCGAGTTCCTTTCCCACATGGCCGCGCTGGTGGAGCTGCGCCGCGCCGACCCCGGCGACGACCTGCTCAGTTCCCTCCTGCGCGCCTGTGACCGGGACCACCGGATCACCGAGGACGAGGTGCTGGCCCTGGTGGGCGACCTGCTCGTCGCGGGCTTCGTCACCGTCGCCGGACAGATCGCCGCCTCCCTCTACCACCTGCTGATCCGTCCCGACGACCTCTCCCGGCTGCGCGAGCGACCGGAACTGATCCCCCGGGCCGCCGAGGAACTGCTGCGGTACGTGCAGCTCATCGACTTCGCCGGCCCGCGCTACGCCACCGAGGACGTCGAGCTGGGCGGGGTCCTGGTCCGCGCCGGTGAGCCCGTGCTCGCGGCACTGGCCGCCGCCAACCGCGACCCGGCCGCCTTCCCCGACGCCGACGACCTGCTCCTGGACCGGGCCGGTGCCCCCCACCTCGGTTTCGGACACGGCCCGCACTACTGCCTCGGCGCCCACCTGGCCCGGCTGGAACTCCAGGTGGCCCTGGAGGCGGCGCTGCGCCGCCTGCCCGGGCTCAGGCTCGCCGTACCCGAGGACGAACTGCGCTGGAAGACCGGGGGCATCGTCAACGGCCTCCACGAACTCCCCGTCTCCTTCGACACGGCCCGTCCGCGGGGGGCGGGGGCGGGGGAGGGGGACCGTACGGGTGACAGGTGAAGCCGAGCCGGACGACCGGGGCCGCCGCGACCGCACGCCCGGCCCCGGGACCGGGTCCTCGTCACCGGCGCGGGCAACGCCGGACCGCCGACTCCGGCGTGTCCGGCACCGTGGCCGGCGAGGACGGCCGCGCGGTGGCGTTCTCCCGTGGTCCCGGCCGGCTGGAGCGGCACCTGCCGGCGGTCTCACCCGCAGGCGCCAGGCCGATCCGGGACTTCTGCCACGGCCCGCGCCGGTTCCGGGAGCGCCTTGCCGTCCGCCCCTTCCTCGGACCGGCCGGCCCGGTGGTCCGGTTCGGACGCCGGCGCGCGCCGGCGTCGTTCCCGCCCTGCTCCGACGCCGTCCGCGAGCCCGTGGCGGCGCTGATGACGGAGTGCCCGGCGAGATCCGAGGACCCGCTGCCCCGCGAGGCGTACGGCTTCGTCCCCCACGAGGAACACCCCGCCTTCCCCGCGCTGCCGTTCTCCTTCCGGCCGGCCTCGCACGCCTCCCTCTCCGCCGGTGTGCCCGAGGGCGGACCGCCCGGCCTGGACCGGCCCTTCCCGCGGGGCGAGCCGTGCCCCGCCCGCTTGCCGGACGAGCCGGTGGCGGCGGCACCGGCGCATCCGCCCGCCCCGGCCCCGGCGCGCGGTTCCGGAGCCGACGCTTCCCGGGGCTCTCCCCGAAGGCGGCCACGGTCGTCTGCGCCCCCCGCTTCCCCGACGCCGTCCCCGGCGCGCACTCGGCGCCGGACAGCCCGGACAGCACACCCGCCGGTACCAGGGCAGGACCGTGCACACCCGTCCGCCGCGCCACGGACGCGAGCACTGCACGGCCAAGCGCCAGGGACGCGAGACCTCGGCGACGTTCCCGGAGGAGCGGTTCCCCGGGCTGCGGGACGCCCTCGCCGTACGCGACACGTCGACCCGGCTCGCCCTCACCGGCTCACATCGTCATCCCCGTAGACGAACAGCCGCACACAGACAGGGCACACACATGGAGATCAAAAAATGGGTGGTACGCGAACACACCGAGGGCGTCCCCGACGTCAGCAGGGTCTACGAGAAGGTGGTGGAGGAGATCTCCGTCGCCCTCGAGGACGACGAGATGCTGCTCAGAACCCTGTACGTGTCCGTCGACCCCTTCCTGAACGGACTGACCCAGGTGACGCCGCTCGGCCACCACGCGCCCGGCCTGTCCGTCATGGAGGTGCTCGACGCCGGACCGGACGCCGCCTTCCGGCCGGGCGACCTGGTGGAGGGGTTCGGCGGCTGGCGCACCCACGTCGTCAGCGACGGCAAGCCCTACGTCTGGGACACCGGGTCGTTCCTCTTCGACGTCACACCCTTCCGCAGACTGCCTCCGGAGCGCTACGACGACGCACTGCCGATCACCACGGCCTTGGGCGTCATGGGCGTGCCCGGGCTGACCGCCTGGGGGACCATGACCAAGTTCTTCACGGTCGAACCCGGTGACACGGTCGTGGTCAGCGGCGCGACCGGCACCATCGGTTCCCTGGTCGGCCAGCTAGCCAAACGGGCCGGCGCCCGGGTGGTCGGCACCACCGGCACCCCCGAGAAGGCGGCCTACCTCACCGAACTCGGCTTCGACGAGGTACTCCTCTACCGGCAGGGCGACGACGCCGAGCGGGTGTACCCGGCACTGCGCCGGGCCGCGCCGGACGGCGTCGACAAGTACTTCGACAACATGGGCGGCACCCTCACCGACGCGGTGTTCACCATGCTGAACCGGTACAGCCAGGTGGCGGTGTCATGGCAGTGGGACACCACGGTCGGCGGAGACCGGATGGGCCCGCGCCTGCTGGAGCACATCATGCGCCCGCGCACCACGATCCGCGGCATCTACGCACAGGACTGGTACACCGACGAGGACTTCACCGCCCTCCACGAGGAACTGGGCGGCCTGATCCGGAGCGGCGAGATCCGCTACGACCAGACCATCTACCGAGGCTTCGACCGCATCCCGGAGGCGTACCAGAGCCTGTACCGGAACCGGACGGCGAACCGCGGCAAGGTGCTCGTCGCCATGTGACGCCTCACCCCTGTCCGGCACCGTCCGGCACACACTCGAAGACATGGTGCCCGCCGGCCAGCCGCTCGACCCGGACGGGCACGAACCCCGACCGCTGAAGCAGTCCGCGCAGGTCACCCTCCCCGAAACCGCCCGCGTCCTTCCCGCACATCACCATCCGGAAGAGCACATGGGCGGCGTCGGACTCCTGGTCCGGCAGCGGCTCCAGCACGAGCAGCCGGGGCGGGGCGAGGCCGGGCTCCCGCGCTTCGGCGGTACGCCGCATCGCCCGGCCGATGGAGGCCAGGACCCGCTCGCACCGCTCCGGCGGCCAGTCGTGCAGGACGTTCTTCAGCAGGTACCGGTCGCCGCCCGCCGGCACCTCCTCGAAGATGTCCGCCGGGTGGAAGGTGACGCGCTCGCCGATCCGGGGACCGGCGGACGCGCGCAGGGCCTCACCGGCCCGCGCGCACACGCCGGGGCGGTCGACACAGACTCCGCGCAGGTGCTCGTGTGCGGCGAGGATGCCGGCGAGCGTCGTGCCGTCTCCGCCGCCGACGTCCACCACCGTGTTCACCGACGAGAAGTCGTGGCGGCGCACGAGCGCCGCCACCACCGGCCGGGCCAGCTCGGACATGGCCCCGTCGAAGATCCGCCCGGCCTCCGGATCGGCCTCCAGGTACTCGTAGAGCGGCACGCCGAACACCTGGCGGAAACCGGACTCCCCGGTCCGGACGGTGTGCGGCAGCGCGCCGAAGGCGTCGTCGTACGTCTCGGCCGTCAGGATGCAGAAGTTGCGCAGGGAGCGCGGGTGGTCGCTGCGCAGCGCGGCGAACGCCTCGGTCATCGCGAAGGCGCCGTTCCCGTCGTGCTCGACGACGCCGCCGAGCGCGAGCACCTGCAGGAGCCGCAGCAGGACATCGGGGTCCGAGCCGGTGCGTTCCGCGAGGACGTGGTGGGAGAGAGCGCCACCGTCCATGAGGTCGGCGATGCCGAGTCTGGCGGCCGTCGCGAGCGCTCTCGAGAAGCAGCCGCCCGCGGCGAGCCGCGCGATCTGCATCTGGTCCGGTAGTGCTTCCACGGGACACCGGTGCCTTTCGTCGAGGACCTGGGGCGACCGGTCCAACGAGTCGGCGCGGCAGGGGGAAACGGCACCGCGGGCCGCGGCCGGGCGGGTGGTCTCTGCGAGCCCGCGGGCGGTGAGCACGGCTTGGGGGCCGGGGCCCCGGCCCATGCCGGGGGCGGTGCCGGCCGATCTCACCGGGCCCGCACCGGATGCCGTACGACCGCGTCGAACAGGTAGCCCTGGGTGTTGTGGACCGTGGTGTCGGGCTGGGTGCGGCCACCGGTGTCCGTCGCCCTGGCCAGCAGGGTGTACGGGCCCGGCGCCGGCGGCCGCCAGTGGGTGGACCACCGGACCCAGCCGTCGCGGCGCGGGGCGTCGTGCAGTTGGGCCGGGCGCCAGGTGCCGCCGCCGTCGGTGCTGACCTCGACGCGGACCACACCGCCCGTACCGGACCAGGACCGGCCGGTCAGACGGTGCGTGGTGCCCGCCCGCAGGACGGCGTCCCAGTCGAGTTCCCAGGCGCTCTTGATCGTCTGCCGGGTCAGCGGGGCACTGCCCCGCGCCGGGTGAGAGTCGCCGAACAGGCGGTAGAAGCCGGTGTTCCAGGGTGAGTACAGCGGGCGCGCGGACACCTGGATGTCGCCGACCCACTTGACCGAGGCGACGCCGATCCACGACGGCACGAGCACCCGCACCGGGTGGCCGTGGTCGTGGGGCAGCGGCTCGCCGTTCATCTCGTGGACGAGCAGGACGTCGTCCAGCGCCTTGGACAGGGGCAGCGGCCTGCGGACCCGGCCGAGGTTCGTGCCGTCGGCGGTGACGTAGTCGGCGTCGAGACCGCGGGGCATGACGTCCACGGCGCGGCGGCCGAGCCCGGCGCGGCGGAGCACGTCGGCGAGGCGGACGCCGCGCCAGCGGGCGGCGCCGATCGCGCCGAGCGTCCAGGCGGTGCCGCTGACGCTCTGGCCCTGCTGGGCGGCGAAGAGGCTGCGGCCGTTGCCGGCGCATTCGACGAACGCGCTGCGGGTGACGGTGGGGAACCGCTTCAGGTCGTCCAGGGTGAACGTGACGGGGCGGTCGTGGGAGAGGCCGTCGCCCCAGACGGTGAGTGACCAGTCGGCGGCGGCCAGCACCGGGGTCGCCGTGTGGTTGCGGACGAAGAAACGGTCGTTGGGCGTGTGGTAGCCGGTTCCGGCGAGGGAGGCGAACCGTGTCTCGGCGTTGGTTCCGCGGACGGTGAACCAGGCGTCGGGCAGGGGTTTGACGATACCGGGCGCGTTCGCCGCGTTTGCCCTGTCCGCCGCGTTCGCGGTGCCGGGCGCGCTCCCCGTGCCCGCGGCGACGGCGGGGGCGCCGAGCGGCAGGGGAGCGGCGCCGGCGAGACCGGCCGCCGCGAGGAGCCGGAGCATGTCACGCCGCGGGACGCCTGGGGCATGGGCCTCACCGGCCAGCCACTGGCGCAGCCGGCGGCGGTCGTAGGCGGATTCCGCGGAACACATGGGCAGCCTGCCTTTCTTTCACGGGCGGTTCACACAGGAGAGCGTCCCGGTGCGGGGACACCGGCGTGCCCCGGAGGCCGGCGGGCGGTCCTGCCTCCGGGGCACGGCGGTTCAGGTCCGGCCCGTACAGGATCGCCGCCGGGCCGCGGACCCGGACGTCACGGCACGAGCTTCAGCAGCCGGTTGGGCGAACCGGTGCCGGGGCCGGTCACCTTGCCGGTGGTCGCGCCGTTCACCAGGGCCGAGGCGACCTGGGCCGGGGTGGCGGAGGGGTGGCCGGCCAGGTAGACCGCCGCCGCTCCGGCGACGTGCGGGGCCGCCATCGAGGTGCCGGAGATGGTGTTCGTCGCGGTGTCGCCGGTGTGCCAGCCGGCCGTGATCGAGGAGCCGGGGGCGAAGACGTCCAGGACCGAGCCGTAGTTGGAGTAGCTCGCCCGGGCGTCCGTGCCGGTCGTGGCGCCCACGGTGAGGGCCTCGGCGACCCGCGCCGGAGAGAACGAGGAGGCGTTGGCGTTGCTGTTGCCCGCGGCGACCGCGTAGGTCACACCGCTCGCGATCGAGTTGCGCACGGCCGTGTCCAGGGCGGTGGACACACCGCCGCCGAGCGACAGGTTGGCGACCGAGGGGCCGGAGTGGTTCCTGGTGACCCAGTCGACGCCGGCGATGACCCCGGCGGTGGTCCCGGACCCGTTGTTGTCCAGCACCCGTACGGCGACGATCTTCGCCTTCTTGGCCACGCCGTAGGTGGAGCCGGCGATCGTGGTGGCCACGTGGGTGCCGTGGCCGTTGCCGTCGGAGGCGGTGGTGTCGCCGTCCACGGCGTCGTAACCGTAGGAGGCGCGACCGCTGATCTGCTGGTGTGTGATGCGGACGCCGGTGTCGATGACGTAGGCCGTGACACCGCTGCCCGCGCTGTCCGGGTAGGTGTAGCCGCCGGACAGCGGGAGCGAGGTCTGGTCGATGCGGTCCAGGCCCCACGGCGCGTTGGACTGCGTGGTGTCGGCGGCGCTCACCCGCTGGTTCTGCTCCACGGAGGCGACCGCCGGGTCGGCGGCCAGGCGCTTGGCCTCGGTGGCGGAGAGGGCGGCGGTGTAGCCGTTGAGCGCGCTGCCGAACGTCGCTCTCACGCTGCCGCCGTACCGCTCGACCAGCTTCTCGCCCGCGGCCGAGGACGCCTTGAACCCGGCGTCCTTCTCGAGCGTCACGATGTAGCTGCCCTCGACCGCGGTGGGGGAGCCGGCGGCGAGCACCGTGCCCTCGGCGGGAGCGGCCTGGGCGGGAGCCGAGGTGAGCCCGCCGGCCAGGGCGGCCGTCGCGGCACCGGCGATCGCGGCGAACCGTATTTTCCTGCTGCGCAGTCGTGCCATGACGAGGGAATCCTCCTCCGGGCGGCGTGCCCGGGTGGGGCACGCGTCTGTGGGGGCGGGCGCGCGTGATCGCGCATCCACCCGCCTGGAGCGTTGTGTTCCGCTCCGGGCTGCGAGCCAGCCTCACCCGTGACGGGCAGGCGCGACAAGGGAGTTGAGCAACCGTCAACAAGCTCGTCATGGCCACGACACACAACAGGGCGGCGTGCGGCGGAGTCGTCCCGCGCCCGGCCCCGGCGAGGGGCGGGCGTAACGCATCGGTCGCCCGGGCGGCGCCCCCTATTGACGTCCCCGTCACGGGTGCCTTACCTTCCTCGCGTCCGATAGGAAACTTTCCTAACAGTGCACGATGGTGTGCAGCGGCGCCCCCGGACGGCGGGCGGCGCGGCGGCGTACGAGGAGGCAGGTCCATGGCCGGTACGGCAGGTGTCCCCGGCACCCCGAGCGTGCTGCGCGTGATGAACGACCGCGCCACACTCGACCTGCTCGTCGCGCACGGCCCGCTCACCCGTACCCGCATCGGCGAGCTGACCGGCCTGTCCAAGCCGACGACCTCGCAGATCCTGGGCCGTCTGGAGACGGCCGGACTGGTGCGGACCACCGGCAGCCAGACCGGCCGCCCCGGCCCCAACGCCGTCCTGTACGAGATCCGCCCCGACGCCGCGCACGTCGCCGCCCTGTCCGCCGACCCGGCCGGCGTCACCGCCGTTGTCGCCGACATCACCGGCGCCGAGCGCGGCCGCTGCCGTATCGAGGCCGACGCCGTCGCCGAGGACGTGCGCCACCGCACCGCCCGGCTCGTCGCCGAGGCGACCGGCGGCGCCCTGCGGCAGGCCGGGCTCGGCCACGACGACCTGACCGCCACCGTCATCGGCACCCCCGGCGCCATCGACCCGCGTACCGGCCGGCTGCGCTACGCCCCCCACCTGCCGGGCTGGCACTCGCGCACCCTGCGCACCGACCTGGCGGAGGTGCTCGGCACCCCCGTCTCCATCGAGAACGACGTCAACCTCGCCGCGATCGCCGAGCAGTACGAGGGCGCCGCCCAGGACCACGACGACTTCGTGCTCGCCTACGTCGACGAGGGCGTCGGCGCCGCCATCGTGCTCGGCGGCGTGCTGCTGCGCGGCGCCACCGGCGGCGCCGGCGAGATCGGCTACATGCCGCTGCCCGGCGCCCCGCTGGCCCGCGGCGGCGCCGACGTCATCGCCCGCGAGGACGCGGGCGGCGGCTTCCAGAGCCTGGTCGCCGCCCCGGCGGTCCGCCGGCTCGCCGGTGACGCGCGGGACCTGGCCGAGGCACTGGCCGACGCCGCCGTACTCGACGAGGTGGCGCGGCGCCTGGCCACCGGGCTCGCCGCCGTGGTCGCCGTCGTCGACCCCGAACTCGTCGTCCTGTCCGGGCAGGTGGCCCGGGCCGGCGGCGACGCCCTGCGCACGCGGGTGGAGGAGGAGCTCACCGGACTCGCCCTGCCCCGGCCGCTGCTGCGCCTGAGCACCCTGGACGAGGACCCCATCCTCACCGGCGCGCTGCGCCTGGCCCTCACCCAGGCCCGCGACACCGTCTTCGACACCAGCGACGCCTGACGCCCGAGAACCTCCCGCCTTCCCTGCCCCCGCTTTCCCCGCTCCCACCCGCTTTCCCCGCTCCCACCCGCTTCCCCCGATCCCCGTATACGTAAAGGACGTTCGTCATGCCGCGATGGCGTACAACCCTGCGCGCGCCCGTGGCGCTCGCCGCGGCCGGACTGCTGCTCGCAGGCTGTGCCAACCCGAGCACCGGCAGCGCCGACGACGACCCGGCCGAGCCCGTCACGCTGAAGTTCTGGCACGGCTGGTCGGCGCCCGGCGAGGTCAAGGCGATCGACGACTCGATCGCCCGCTTCGAGAAGCTCCACCCGAACATCGAGGTGCAGGCCACCGGGAACGTCTCCGACGCCACCACCAACCAGGCCCTGCGCGCCGGCGGCGACGAGGCACCCGACGTCGTCTCGTCCTTCACCACCAACAACGTCGGCCAGTACTGCGACTCGGGGATGTGGGTCGACCTCGACCCGTTCATGCGCAAGACCGGCCTGGACAAGAAGAAGGTCTTCCCCGAGTCCCTGCTGAACTACACCGGCTACCAGGGCAACCAGTGCGCGCTGCCGCTGCTCGCGGACGCGTTCGGCATGTACTACAACAAGGACGCTTTCAAGGAGGCGGGCATCTCCCGCCCGCCGCGCACCATGTCCGAGTTCGTCACCGCCGCGAAGAAGCTCACCGTCCGGGACGGCGACTCCTACCGGCGCGTCGGGTTCATGCCCAACTTCCGCCTCTACCAGAACAGCCCCGACCGGCTGTTCGCGCAGTGGGGCCCCACCTACTTCGACGAGGACGGGCATGCGCGGCTCGCCAAGGAGCCGGCCGCGTACGACTTCTTCGAGACCACCAGGAAGCTCATGGACGCGCAGGGCGGATACGACGCCCTGGAGAAGTTCCGCACCTCCTTCGGCGACGAGATGTCGAACCAGAACGCCTTCCTCACCGGCAAGCTGGCGATGCACCTCGACGGCGAGTGGCGCGGGCTGATGCTGAAGGACGCCGGGGCGAAGTTCGACTGGGGCGTCGCCCCGCTGCCCGTCCCCGACGACCAGGCCGAGACCTACGGACGCGGCTACCTCACCGGAACCGTCGTCGGCATCGCGCACAGCAGCAAGCACCAGAACGCCGCCTGGGAACTGGTGCGGTTCCTGACCGCCGACACCGACCAGGTCGTCGGTTTCGCCAACGCCATCCACAACGTGCCGTCCACGTACGCGGCCCTGAAGTCGCCGAAGCTGGACGCCGACCCGGCGTTCCGCACCTTCCTCGGCATCGCGCGGAACAAGTACAGCCAGGTGCTGCCGCCCTCCACCAACGGCGGCATGTACATCGTGCAGTTGCAGGACTTCTCGTACAGCGTGGAGGCGGGCGAGGTCCCGGACCTGGAGAAGGGCCTGCAACGGCTCGACCGACTCATCGACGCCGACACCCTGCAGTCGCAGAACTGAGGAGCGCGCGCATGGCACTCACCCTTTCCACCCCCGCGCGCCGCAGACTGCGCACGCTGGGCTTCCTCTCCCCCTGGCTGATCGGGTTCGGCGCCTTCTTCGCCTACCCGCTGATCGCCACCGTCTACTTCTCGTTCATGCACTACAACCAGATCAAGGCGCCCACCTTCGTGGGGCTGCGGAACTGGAAGTACGTGTTCCAGGACATGCCGCTGTTCGGTCCGGCGCTGTGGAACACGCTGTGGCTGGTGGTGGTGATGGTGGCGCTGCGTGTGGTCTTCGGACTGTCGCTCGGACTGCTCGTCACCAAGATCAAGTCGGGCGTGGGCTTCTTCCGCACCGCCTTCTACCTGCCGTACCTGGCACCGCCGGTGGCCGCCACGGTCGCCTTCGTCTTCCTGCTCAACCCCGCCACCGGCCCGGTCAACGAGGTCCTCTCCCACCTCGGCATCACCGGCCCCAACTGGTTCAACGACCCCACCTGGGCCAAGCCGTCCCTGGTGATGCTCTCGCTGTGGGGCATCGGCGACCTCATGGTCGTCTTCATGGCCGCACTCCTCGACGTGCCCAAGGAGCAGTACGAGGCCGCCGAGCTCGACGGCGCCGGCGCCTGGGCCCGGTTCCGGTACGTGACCTGGCCGTCCATCACGCCGATCGTGATGTTCGCCGTCGTCACCGGCGTCGTGCAGACCATGCAGTACTACACGCAGGCCCTGGTCGCCGGGAAGATCGCCTCCGGCGTCTCCATCGGCCCCGGCTCGGTCATCCAGCCCGGCTACCCCGACCACTCGACCCTCACGGTCCCCCAGCTCGTCTACTCGATGGGCTTCCAGAACTTCAACACCGGCGCGGCGTGCGTCCTCTCGCTCGTCCTGTTCGCCATCGCCATGGCCGTGACCATGCTGCTCATGCGCAAGCGCTCGGGCCTGCTCGCGGCGGAGGACTGACCGACATGACCTCTACGACCCTCACCTCACCGGGCCCGGCGCCCGCCGTCGCCGCCGAGGCCGCGCACGAGCGCGGGCCCGCCGGCCGGCGCGCCCGCCGCAAGCGGATCCTGAACTGGATCGCCGTGCACAGCATCGCCATCGCGGTGGCGCTGCTGTTCGTCCTGCCGTTCGTCTTCGTCTTCCTGACGTCCGTGATGAGCGACGACCAGGCGATGAGCGGCGACCTGTGGCCGGACTCCTGGCACTGGGAGAACTACACGACCGTCTTCCGGACCGACGGCTTCCTGGACTGGTGGAAGAACTCCCTGATCTACGCGGGCCTGGGCACCCTCTTCACCGTCTGCTCGGCGATCCCCGTCGCCTACGCGCTCGCCAAGTTCCGCTTCCGCGGCCGCCGCACGGCGATGATCCTCGTCATCTCGACGATGATGCTGCCGCCCCAGGTCATCGTGATCCCCATGTACCTGGTGTGGGCCCAGCAGTTCCACCTCTCCGGGACGCTGTGGCCGCTGATCATCCCCATGGCGTTCGGCGACGCGTACTCGATCTTCCTGCTCCGCCAGTTCCTGCTGACGATCCCGAAGGAGTACATCGAGTCGGCGAAGGTCGACGGCTGCGGCGAACTGCGCACCCTCCTGCAGATCGTGGTGCCGATGGCCAAGCCGGGCATCGCCGCGATCGCGCTGTTCCAGTTCTTCTACTGCTGGAACGACTACTTCGGGCCGCAGATCTACGCGGCCCAGAACCCCGCGTCCTGGACGCTGAGCTACGGCCTGGAATCCTTCAAGTCCGCGCACAGCGTCAACTGGAACCTGACGATGGCCGCCACGCTGCTGGTGATGGCACCGGTCTGCATCGTCTTCTTCTTCGCACAGAAGGCCTTCGTCGAAGGCGTCACCCTCACCGGAGTAAAGGGCTGAGAACTGCTATGAAGCTCGCCGTGGTCGGCGGAGGCTCGACCTACACACCCGAACTCATCGACGGATTCGCCCGGCTGAGGGACACCCTGCCGATCGAGGAACTCGTCCTCGTCGACCCGGCCGCCGACCGGCTGGAACTGGTGGGCGGCCTCGCCCGGCGCATCTTCGCCAAGCAGGGCCACCCGGGCGTCATCCGCACCACGAGCGACGTGGACGCCGGGGTCGCCGACGCCGACGCGGTCCTGCTGCAACTGCGCGTCGGCGGCCAGGCCGCCCGCAACCAGGACGAGACCTGGCCCCTGGAATGCGGCTGCGTCGGCCAGGAGACCACGGGCGCCGGCGGCCTCGCCAAGGCCTTGCGCACCGTGCCGGTCGTCCTCGACATCGCCGAGCGCGTGCGCCGCGCCAACCCCGACGCCTGGATCATCGACTTCACCAACCCGGTGGGCATCGTGACGCGGGCCCTGCTCCAGGCCGGCCACAAGGCGGTCGGCCTGTGCAACGTCGCCATCGGCTTCCAGCGCAAGTTCGCCAAGCTGCTCGGCGCGGACCCGGCGCAGGTCCACCTCGACCACGTCGGCCTCAACCACCTCACCTGGGAGCTGGGCGTCCGCCTCGGCGGCCCCGGCGGCGAGGACGTGCTGCCGCGCCTGATCGCCGAACACGGCGACGCCATCGCCGAGGACCTGCACATGCCGCGCGCGATCGTCGACCGCCTGGGCGTCGTCCCCTCCTACTACCTGCGCTACTACTACCAGCACGACGAGGTCGTACGGGAACTGCGCACCAAGCCGTCCCGCGCCGCCCAGGTCGCGGAGATGGAACGGGAACTGCTGGAGATGTACGGCGACCCGGCGCTCGACGAGAAGCCGGAGCTGCTGGCCAAGCGGGGCGGCGCCTTCTACAGCGAGGCGGCCGTCGACCTGGCCGCGTCGCTGCTGGGCGGCGGGGGATCGCCGTACCAGGTGGTGAACACGTACAACAACGGCACGCTGCCCTTCCTCCCCGACGACGCGGTGATCGAGGTGCAGGCGGCCGTCGACGGCAAGGGCGCGCGCCCGCTGCCGGTGCCGCGCCTGGACCCGCTGTACGCGGGGCTGATCGCGAACGTCACGGCCTACGAGGACCTGGCCCTGCGGGCCGCCCTGCACGGCGGACGCGACCGCGTCTTCGAGGCGCTGCTCGCCCACCCCCTGGTGGGCCAGTTCGAGTACGCCGAGCAGCTCACCGACCAGCTGATCGCGCACAACCGGGAGCACCTCGCGTGGGCATGACCGTCCTCGCCATCGACGCGGGCAACAGCAAGACCGACGTCGCGGTGGTCACGGCCGACGGCACCGTCGCCGGCACGGCCCGCGGCGGCGGGTTCCAGCCGCCCCGGGTGGGCGTCGAGGCCGCGGTGGACGTCCTGGCGGACGCCGTCGGCCGCGCGTTCGCCCAGGCGGGCGTCACCACGGCCGACCATGTCTCGGCCTGCCTGGCCAACGCCGATCTCCCGGTGGAGGAACAGGAACTGGCGGCGGCACTGCGCGCCCGCGGGTGGTCGGCCGCCGTGGACGTCCGCAACGACACCTTCGCGGTGCTGCGCGCCGGCCTCCTGGAGGACGCCGAACCGCGCGGCGTGGCCGTGGTGTGCGGCGCGGGCGTCAACTGCGCCGGCATGCTGCCGGACGGCCGCACCGCCCGCTTCCCCGCGATCGGCAAGATCTCCGGTGACTGGGGCGGCGGCGGGGGCTTGGCGGAGGAGGCCCTGTGGTACGCGGCGCGGGCGGAGGACGGCCGTGGCGAGGCGACGGCCCTGATGCGCACCCTCCCCGCCCACTTCGGCCTGCCCACCATGTACGCCCTGATCGAGGCGCTGCACCTGGGCCGGATCCCGATGGCCCGCCGCCACGAACTGGCCCCGGTCCTCTTCGCCACCGCGGCGGACGGCGATCCGGTGGCCCGCTCCCTGGTCGACCGGATGGCCGACGAGGTGGTGGCGATGGCGACGGTCGCCCTGCGCCGCCTGGACCTGCTGGAGGAGGAGGTCCCGGTCCTCCTGGGCGGCAGCGTCCTGGCGGCCCGCCACCCGCAGCTCGACGACCGCATCGCCCGGCTGCTGGCGGAACGGGCCCCGAAGGCGACGCCCCGCGTGGTCACGGAGCGGCCGGTGCTGGGAGCGGCACTGCTGGGCCTGGACGCGATCGGGGCGCCGCCGCGGGCGCACGCGCGGGTGCGCCGCCACTACGCGGACTGAGCGGGAGCCCCGCCCGCGCGCGTTGAGCGGGAGCCCCGTCGGCGCGCGTTGAGCGGGAGCCCCGCCGGCGCGGCACCCGCCGTCCCCGTCCCCGCCCGCTTCACCGGCGGGGACGCGCGGTCGCGGCGAGCCCGGACGGAGCGACCGGGCCCGTCCGGCCGGTGCGGGCACTTCGCCCCCTCAACTGCCGTGACCCGTGGGATAGTCGGGTCATGGGAGACGACCTCGTCGTGTTCGTGCCGGGGCTCTTCGGCAACGAGCTCCTGGACCCCTCCGGACGCCCGGTCTGGGCCATGGACCGCCGCACGGCCCTCTCCGTGTCGACCGGGCGTGCGGCGCACTGGATGAACCTGCCCCAGGGGCTGGGCGACCGGCACCCCGGCGACGGACTCCGGCCCGGACGGCTGCTGCGGGCACCGGCCCGGACGGCCGCTCTCACGGGAACGCCCTACGCGCTGCTCCGCGAGAGGCTGGAGAAGCAGTGCGGCACGGCCGTGCGGTACTTCACGTACGACTGGAGGCTCTCGCACCGGCTTTCGGCGCACCTGCTTGCGCGAGCCGTCGACCGGTGGCTGACCGGGTGGAGGGGGCGGGGGCACCCGGGCGCGCGCGTGGTGCTGGTGTGCGAGACCGAGGGCGGCCTGGTCGGACGGTACTTCGCCGAGGTGCTGGGCGGCCGGGACGTCCTGCGCGCCCTGATCACCGTCGGCACGCCGCACCTGGGAACGCCGAAGGCGCTCGCGCTCGTGCTCGGAACGGGGCAGGGACACCCGGGCGCCCGGAACCCGCCCCCGCCGATGGCGTCGTGGCCGTCCCTCCACCAGACGCTGCCCGTCTACCCGTGCGTCCACGGGGACGGAAAGCTGCTGAGGCTGGGGGAGGCGGCCCTGCCCGGCCTGCCGGCGGGCGCCGTGGCCGACGCGGACCGGTTCCACGGCGAGATCGCGGCGCGGCCCGGCTCGGCGTCCGGGCCCGCCCACCGCTTCCACATCATCGCCGGCACGCTGCAGCCGACCGCGGAGAGCGTCGTCCTGGCGTACGGGAGGGCCTTCTTCCGCCAGGAGGAGACCCGTGCCGGTGACGGCTCCACCCCGCTGGTGTCCGCCGTGCCGGCACACTGCCGCGGGAAGGCCGAGGTCACGTTGCTGCCCGGGCGGCGGCACGAACTGCTCTCGAACGCCGCCGTACTGGGCGAGATCACCCGTGTCCTGCGCGCGGAGCACGGACCGGGGGGCGTCCCGGCGGCCGGAGGCGTGGGCCTGGGCCTGCCCGGCCGGGTGCCGGCCCGCCAGACCGTGCCGGTGGCCGCCGTGTCGGCGCGGGCCGACGCCTTTCTGCGCGTCCGTGTCACAGAGCCGCACAGCGAAGCGGTCCGGTGGGAATCGGTGCTGGTGAGGCACGACCCGGCCGGCCCCCTTGAGGGGAACCTGCGCTTCCCGGACAAGGGCACCTGGCGGGTGCGGGTCGAATCGTACGTCCCGGGCGAAGCGGTCCCGCTCGCGGAAGTCCTGGTGGAGGCGGTTTCCCGGCGCGCGCTCGCGCGGGCGCAGCGGCGCGTCGGCCGGTTGAGCCTTGAGCTGGGCCTGGACTTCGGCGTCGACGGGCTCCCGGCTCCCTCCGAGCCGGGCCGTGCGCCGTTCATGCGGCCGGGTCAGCCGCCGTTCGCGCGGCCGGGTCAGCCGCCGTCCCCGCAGCCGGGTCAGCCGCTGCTCCCGCAGCCGGGTCAGCCGCCGTCTGTGCAGCCGGGTCAGCCGCCGTCTGTGCAGCCGGGTCAGCCGCCGTCTGTGCAGCCGGGTCAGCCGCTCCCGCAGCCGGGTCAGGCATTTCCTCCGCCGCCGGGCCAGGCGATGCCTCAGCCGGCGAGTCCGGCGCCGGTGCACGACGCGGGCAGCCGCGCGCGTGTGTGGTCTGCCACCGGCGCGCCAGACGGGCCCCTGGCGGGGCGGGGGGCCGACCACACCGTGCCGCAGGGGGCCGCCGCACCGCCGGAGGAACGCCGGCTGGTCGCGGAACTCGCGGAGCAGGCCGCTCCCGGCCGGGAGGTCCCCCTCCACGTACAGGTCACGCGGGGGACGGACGGGGCCGGTGCACCGCTGCGCCCGTTCACCGTACCGCCGCAGGGAGCGCGCCTGCACATCACCGTCCACGCCCCCGGCCTGGTCGCCCTCGGCGATCTGCAGCAGGAGCTCACGGTCCCTCCCGGCCGTGACTCCGACGTCGTCCGCTTCGGGCTGCGGACGGCGGCCACCGGCCTGCACCGGGTCACGGCACGAGCCTTCCGGGGCGGCACCTTCCTCGGCGAGGTGCACTGCCAGATCTCGGTCGAGGACGGCGGGCCGACCAGAGACGGCCGCACCCGGACCGCGCTCCTGCCGAGCATGGCGTTCGAACCGGGCGAAGTCACGTTGCAGGTGCTGGAGAAGGACAGACGGACCGGCACCTACACCTTTCAGCTGCTCAGTGCCAACTGTCATCCTCCGGAGGTCTTCAGTTTCCGTTCCGGGGACCCCCGGGAGGCCGCCCGGCAGATCTTCGGCGAGCTGAAACGGGCCGCCAGGGCGGTGGCCGACGGCGACCGCGACGCGGACCGCGCCCGGCTCCGGCGCCGCCTGCGCTCGCACGGCGTCCAGCTGTGGACCTCCGCCGTCCCGGAGGCGGTGCAGCACCAGTTCTGGGAAGAGGCCGACCGGATCACCGCGTTCACCGTGCTCGGGGAGCACGACATCGTGCCCTGGGAACTGCTGTACCCCCTCAACGAGGGCCGCGAGGACAGAGGCTTCCTGGCGGAGTGGCTCCCGGTCGTGCGCCGCGTGTTCGACCAGGAACGGGTCGGGAGCCTCTCCCTGCCCGGTGCGGCCTTCGTCGTGCCGCCCGGCTCCCCGGCCGACGCCCATGACGAGGTCGAGGCGCTGCGGGCCAGCCTCGGCGCCGGGGCCGTCGACGCGGGAGTGCTCACCGAGGGCGACGCCCTGCGGGAACTGATCGAAGGCGGCTATGCCGGAGTGCTGCACTTCGCCTGCCACAACACGTTCGGCAGCGCCGGTTCCTGGGTGCAGATGGCGGACGGCGCCTTCGATCCGATCGACCTCGCCGCGGCCGCCCAGCTGCGCAGCCTGCGCCCGTACAGCCCGCTGGTGTTCTTCAACGCCTGCCGCAGCGCGGGTGAGATCGACTGGTTCGGCACGAGCCTGGGGTGGGCCCCGCAGTTCCTTCAGGCCGGTGCCGGGGCGTTCGTCGGCACACTGTGGCCGGTACGGTCCCAGTCGGCACTGATGTTCGCCGACGCCTTCTACCGGCAGCTCATCGTGGCCGGACAGCCCCTCGGGCAGGCGTCGCTCGCGGCGCGCAAGGCCATCAGCGACCAGGACGGCGACCCGACCTGGCTCGCCTACGCCGTCTACGGCAGCCCGGCGGCCACCGCACGCCCCGCGGCTTTCGACAGCACCGACAGCGACTTGTGAAGGAGCGGCAGAGCATGGACGATCCCGTCTTCGTCATCCACGGGGTGGCCAACCGTGACCGGCAGGACTTCGCGGCGACGGTCGCCGCCTTGCAGGACGCCTCCGGTCTCGACATGGTGCCGGTCTACTGGGGTGACCTCGGCGCCGACGACCGCTTCGTCACCGCGGCGCTCCCGCCCCGCGCCGGGATGCTGCCGGACGCCCGCAAGGGCGGCGGACTGCGGGACGCGGACGAACCACCGGGCACCGCCGTGCCGGAGCCCGTGCTCACCTCGCTGCTGGCCGCGGACCCCCAGGCACCCGACCGGTGGGACCGGGTGGAGACCACCGTACGTGAGCGGCTGGCGAGCGAAGAGCGGCAGGCCGGTGCGGGCCTGCGCAACGGCCCGCACCACGGTGACGTGGACGAGATCCTGGAGTACCTGGCCGAGGAATGGCCCAGGACCGAGTGGCTGCGGCGCACGGACGACCCCCGTCTGCTCTTCGAAACGGGACGCTCCCTGGCCGAGACCCTCCTCGACGCCGCCGACCTGTGGGCCGACGGGGCCGGGACGTACGACGGACTGCGCGCGGGCGGCGAGGACGAGGGGCGGCTGCGCAGGATGGTGCGCCACCGGCTGCGCGAGCTGGACCGCGTGGCCGGGGCCGCGATCCAGGCGGCCGCCGGACGGCTGAACAACGCGCTGCGCACCAAGTTCGGGCCCGGCACCACGCGGTTCCTCGGAGACGTCCTGGTCTACCAGCGCCACCGGGAGGCGATCCACGCCCGCGTGCGCACGTGCATCGACCGTGTGGACCCCGCCCTCGGGCGCACCCCCGGCCGTCCGGTGCGCGTGGTCGCCCACAGCCTCGGCGGGGTCGTCGCGGTCGACATGGCCACCGCGACCACTCCGCTGTGGACCTCCTCCCTGGTCACCTTCGGCTCCCAGGCGGCGTTCTTCCACGCCTGCGACCCACGAGGCGGTCGGATCCCGCCCTACTCGGGCAGCGAGCCCGTCGTGCTGCCTCCCTCCCTGGCCCGCTGGACGAACCTCTGGGAACCGCTCGACCTGCTGGCCTTCGCCGCCGCGGGGGTGTTCCGGCTCCACGACGGCAGTGCTCCCGTGGACATCCCGGTGCCGCACACGGCGAGCACCGGGATGTGGACGCACTCCTCCTACTGGGACCTGCCGTCGGTGGCATCGGAGATCGGCAGGGCCATGGCCGGCCGTCCGGAGCGTGCCGAGACGTGACCGCCGCCCGGTCGGTTCCCCGCGGCAGCGCGAAGCCTTCACGGAAGTGGAGCAGGTAGTCGAAGTTCCCGGCGAGGAAGGACCACTCGCCTTCCCTGCCGTAGACGGTCACACGGGGTTCGTCGGGGACCCGGGTGCCGGGGTGGGCCCGGTCGTGGACGGCCTTGGCCTCGGCGCCCACCGGTTCGGGGAGCTCCCAGGGGAGGGCTCCGAAGACCACGGCCAGGTCCTGCGGTGCGATGCCTTCCGCGAACGCCAGACCCGCCTGTTCCCCGAGGGCGGGGTCCTGGGGCCACCGCTCGCTCAGCCAGGCGATCCCCTCGTTTCCTGTCATGACCAGGAACCGTAACAGCGGGGTACGACAACGGAGTCGGGTTCGGAGCCGTCGGCGTCGCGCCCCCCACGAGCGGGGGCTTCGGCTCAGATCACGCAGCCCACGTGCGCCAGCGCCTGCTTCAGCAGCACCCCGTGGCCGCCCGGCATCTCGCTCTGCACCGCCGGGGACAGGGCCTCCTGCGGGCTGAACCAGACCAGGTCGAGCGCGTCCTGCCGGGGACGGCAGTCGCCGGTCACCGGGACGACGTAGGCGAGGGACACCGCGTGCTGCCGGGGGTCGTGGAACGGCGTGACGCCCTGGGTGGGGAAGTACTCCGCGACCGTGAAGGGCTGCAGCGAGGACGGCACCCGGGGGAGGGCCACCGGGCCGAGGTCCTTCTCCAGATGGCGCAGGAGGGCGTCGCGGACCCGCTCGTGGTGCAGCACCCGGCCGGAGACCAGCGTCCGGCTGACCGTCCCGTCGGGCCCGATGCGCAACAGCAGGCCGACACTGGTGACTTCACCGCTGTCGTCGACACGCACCGGGACGGCCTCGACGTACAGGATCGGCATGCGGGCGCGTGCCGCTTCGAGCTCGTCGGACGTCAGCCAGCCGGGCGTGGTTTCGGTCATGTCAGACATCGCTTGATCATACTTTCAGTCTGTCCTGCTTCCCGGGTGGCACTCCGGGGTGACTGTGACCTGTCCCACGCGATGCGCAGCGCGTCCGGCGGTGCGGCGGTGCGGCAGCAGGGCGGGGGTGGTGCCCGCGGTCAGGTGCGGCCAGTCGTCCGTCGGAGCGGCGGAATCCGTCCGGGGAGGCGGTGTACGGCTTCACGACTTCACGGCATCGCGGTTTCACGGCATCACGGTTTCACGGCCACCGCGCCGAACTGCGGGACCGGGGCGGGGGAGCCGGGCCCGGCGCGCCACTGCGAGCAGGAGACCAGCCCCGGCTCCAGCAGCTCCAGCCCTTCGAAGAATGCGGCGATGTCCGCGCGGCTGCGGGCGGTGATCGGGGGAGTGGCGTTCTCGTTCCAGAACTCCATGGCCGGTATCTGGCCCTCGCCGCCGAGCTCCGCGTCGAAGGTGGGATGGGTCAGCGCCAGGCAGCTGCCGGACGGGACGGCGGCCATGACCCGGCGCGCGATGTCACGGGCCTTGCCGGTGTCGAGGACGAAGTTGAGGATGCCGAGCATCATCACCGCGACGGGACGGCCGAAGTCCAGTGTCCGCGCGGCGCGTTCGAGGAGGGCGTCCGGGTCGTGCACGTCGGCGTCGACGTAGTCCGTGGCGCCCTCCCGCGTACCGGTGAGCAGGGCGTGGGCGTGTGCCAGCACGATCGGGTCGTTGTCGGCGTACACGATCCGCGACTCGGGTGCGACGCGCTGGGCGATCTCGTGCGTGTTGTCCGCCGTGGGCAGGCCGGTGCCGATGTCGAGGAACTGGCGTATGCCCCGTTCGGCGGCGAGGTGGTGGACCGACCGGCCGAGGAACAGGCGGTCCGCGCGGGCGACCTCCCGGATCACCGGGAACATCCCGGCGACGTGCTCGCCGACCCGCCGGTCGACCTCGTAGTGGTCCTTGCCGCCGATCCAGTAGTTCCACACGCGCGCGTTGTGCGCCACACCGGTGTTCGGCCTCGCGGTCCCGCCGGCCGGGGGGTGGCTCTCGCTCACGTCGTCTCAGCTCCTTCGCCCGGGTGCCGCCGTCGCCGCCCATTGTGCCGTCCGGTGATCGCGGTGTCCCGGGAATCGGGGGAGGCGATGAGCCCGGCATCCGGCGCGGTCGCCGCCCGCGCGGCCATCCGGCACGGCCGTCGGGCACGGTCATCCGGCACGGCCGTCCGGCACAGTCATCCGGCGCGGTCGAGGCAGTCCTCCGCCACCTTCTCGTCCACCGCCGCGCGCACCAGCGCGGCGGCCAGTACGGCGGGTTCGGTGTCCCCGGCGAGTTCCAGGAGCCGGGCCGGATCCTGGGGCAGGCCGAGCCGCTCCGCGCCCTGCAGGGCCTTGCGGTCCAGATACGGAGCCGCCTCCGGCCAGACCCGCTGCGCCTCGCGCAGGAAGATGTCCGCCCCGGCCGGCCCGACGCCGGGGAACTCCTGGAGCAGCCGGCGCAGTGCGGGAACCTCGCCGTCCGCCTCCTTCCGCAGCCGGCGCAGGTCTCCGCCCCACCGCTCGGTCAGCAGTTCGGCCGCATCGCCGAGCTGGGTGGCGGTGCGCTCGTCGTAGCGCCGGTAGCCGCCCCGGCCCAGCGCGTCCACCCGCTCCTGCCGGCCGGATCCGGCCATGCGGCGCGGGTCGCGCAGCCCCGCCTCGTGCAGGGCACGGGCGGTGGCCACGGCGACCGAACCGCGGATGCGGGCACTGAGCAGATGGGCCAGGACCAGGAGCCGGTACAGCGGCTGCGGGGTGTCCTTCAGCCGGATGCCGGCCTCCTCGGCGTACGTCCGCCCGTGGGCGGCGACGAGTGCGCGCAGGACGCGCTCGTCGCGGTGCACGCTAACCCTTCAGCGGATCGTGCCCGAGGGTCATCAGGCGGTGCCTGCGCCGGGTGTCCTCGGCCTCGGGCTCGTTCTCCACGTCCGTCTCGGCGGTGATCGTGTCCACGACCTTCCGCATCACGCGGACGTCGTCCTCGGTGAGGTCGGTGCGCCGTTTCTGCAGGATCGCGAGGACGTGCCGCCCGGTGGGCGTGCCCGCCTCCTCGGGCAGCGGCTCCGCCCGCTCGTCGGCGTCGCGGACCCGCAGCCAGGCCGCGAGTTCCGCCGAGGTCATGTTCACCACGCGGTGGAAGTCCTCCCACAGCGTGTCGAGTTCGAGGGCGTCGGCCATGAGATGCCCCTTCGGTCGTGCGTATGCGTGGGCCGGGATGCGGTGGGCCGGGGAGCGGCGCCGGGCGGTCAGTCCTCCTTGGGCCAGTTCTCGGCGTCGAACATCCAGCGCTGCTTCTCCAGTTCGGCGGTGATGCCGATGAGGAGGTCCTGGGTGACCGGGTCGGGCTTCTCGGTGGCCTCGACGCGCTCGCGCAGGCGCCCGATCGCGGCCTCCAGGGCCTCGACCATCAGCTGGACGACGTCGCTGTCGCGCACCCAGCCCTCCTTGGGGCCGGGCAGGGTGAACGCCGACGCGATGGTCTCCGGCCGGCCGTCGGCCGGGATGCCGAGCGCCGCCGAGCGCTCCGCGACCGTGTCGGCGAACGACCGGGTCGCCGACACCACCTCGTCGAGTTGCAGGTGGATCGAGCGGAACCGGGGCCCCACGACGTTCCAGTGCACCTGCTTGGCGATCAGGGAGAGCCCGAGAAGGTCCACGAGCGTGCCCTGAAGCGCCTCGCCGACGGGCTGGCGGGCCGACTCGGGAATCGTGCTCTTCACGACAGTCATACGGTGGTGCTCCTTGCGGCGTCGTCTCTCACGGTGTCTTCGTGTTCTTCGGTGGTACGGAGCAGTGCGACGCGCTCCTCCTCGCAGGTGCCTCCCCACACGCCGGACGTCCGGCCGCCGCCGAGGGCGAACTCCAGGCACTCGGCGGTCACCGGGCAGCGGGCACAGATCCGTTTGGCGGCGTCGATGTCCCGCAGTGCCGGTCCGGTCGTGCTCACGGGGAAGAACAGCTCGGGGTCCTCATCCGCACAGGCGGCGCGGCGCAACCACTCCATGCTGGCGCGGGTGCCCCGGGTGCCTGCGGGCAAACACCGTGGTCCGCCGGGTGCGCGGGTCTCCGCCGGCGGGTCTCGCCGGAAGGTTTCGGCGGTGAGCTGCGGTGGTGGCCTTCGGCGGCGGGCTCCGGCAGCGGTGTCGGCAGTGGCCTTCGGCAGCGGTGTCGGCAGTGTCCCTCGGCGGCGGGCTCCGGCAGTGTCCCTCGGCGGCGGGCCCCGGCAGCAGTTTCGGCGGCGGGCTCGTCGGCGGGTCCCGTCAGCGGACGAGGACGCCGTCCAGGAAGCGCGTGAGGTCCGCGAACACCTCGGCCTTGTTCGTCTCCTGGAACACCTCGTGGCGGGCGCCCGGGTAGATCCGTTCGGTCAGGTGCCCGTCGGCGAGCCGCTCGACGCCCGGCCGGCTGCCGGGCAGCGGCACCAGCCGGTCGTCGTCGCCGTGCAGCCACAGCAGCGGGAGCGGGCCGACGCCGCCGCCCTTCGCCACGGTCTCCAGCGTCCGTACGAAGGACTCCAGCGTCGGCCGCTTCATCGGGCCGTGCCACACCAGCGGGTCGGCCGCGTACGCCGCGCCGACCGCCGGGTCCCGGGAGAGCGCGGCCGGGCTGATCGGGGTGTCGGGGATCTCGTCCAGGGCGAGCAGCCGCCGGGGCAGTTCCCAGTCGCCGATGACCGGCCCGGACAGCACCAGCGCGGTCAGGCGCTCCGGGTGGCGCTGGGCGTAGCGGGCGGCGATCAGGCCGCCCATGGAGTGGCCGATCAGCACCAGGGGCAGGTCCGGGTGGGCGGTGCGGGCCAGGTCCGCGACGGCGTGCACGTCGGTGACGACCTCCTCGAAGTCCTCGATCAGCACCCGCTCGCCCGCCGACCTGCCGTGACCGGTGTGATCGGGGCCGAACACGGCCGCCCCGTGCCCGGCCAGGACACCGGCCACCTCCTCGTAGCGGCCGATGTGCTCGCCGTAGCCGTGGACCAGCAGCGCCACGTAGCGGGGGGCGGGATGGGGCCACTCGCGGGCGGTGATCCGGCCCCGGGTTCCGGTCAGGACGTGCTCGCGGGCCTCGGCCATGGGCTCCTCCAACTGCGCCGGTGAAGGTTTCCGGGGGATCTTCCCAGGGAGCCGTCCGGCGGTCTATAGTCCAAAACTAGCAGTGCTAATTAAGCTGGTTGAGCCGATGAGACTGAGTAAGGCTCTTGCGAGGTCGGTACGGCGGCGGCGCGCCGCCCGGCGACCGAGCGCCGACGGTCAGGAGTCCTCGTGCGTCCCGTCCACTTCGCGGCCGCCCGCCGCACCCCGATCGGCAAACTGCGCGGCGCCCTGTCGGGCGTACGGCCCGACGATCTCGCCGCCACCGTGATCCGCGGCCTGGTCGCCGACGTGCCCGCGCTCGACCCCGCCCGCATCGACGACGTCTACTGGGGCGCCGCCAACCAGGCCGGCGAGGACAACCGCAACGTCGCCCGCATGGCCGCCCTCCTCGCCGGCCTGCCCGAGTCCGTGCCCGGTGCCACGGTGAACCGGCTGTGCGCCTCCGGCCTGGAGGCCGTCACCGCCGCCGCCCGCACCATCGCCGCCGGCGAGGCCGACATCGTGCTCGCCGGCGGGTCGGAGTCCATGAGCCGCGCCCCCTTCGTCCTGCCCCGCCCCGACGAGGCCCTGCCCCACCGTGTCGAGACTGCCGACACCCGGCTCGGCTGGCGCCTGGTCAACCCGGCGATGAAGGACCTGCACGGCCTGCTGTCCATGGGGGAGACCGCCGAGGAGGTCGCCGCCCGGTACGGCATCTCCCGCGAACGCCAGGACGCGTTCGCGCTGCGCAGCCACCGCCTGGCCGCCGGCGCCCGCGAGAACGGCCACTTCGACGACGAACTCCTGCCCGTGAAGCGGCCGGACGGTGTGGTCGTCGACCGCGACGAGTGCGTCCGCGAGGACACCTCCGCGGAGCAGCTGGCCCGCCTGAAGCCGGTCTTCCGCGAGGGCGGCACGGTCACGGCGGGCAACGCCTCCCCGATGAACGACGGCGCCGCCGGCCTCCTCCTGGTCAGCGAGGACGCCCTGGAGGAGCTGGGCCTCACCTCCCTGGGCCGCTACGTCGCCGGCGCCTCGGCCGGCGTCCACCCGGACGTCATGGGCATCGGCCCGGTGCCCGCCACCCGCAAGGCCCTGGCACGGGCGGGCTGGGACATCGGCGACATCGAGGAGGCCGAGTTCAACGAGGCGTTCGCCGCCCAGGCCCTGGCCTGCGTGGACGGACTCGGCATCGACCCCGGCCTGGTCAACCCCAGCGGGGGCGCCATCGCGCTGGGCCACCCGCTCGGCTGCTCCGGCGCCCGCATCCTCACCACCCTGCTCCACCGCATGCGCCGCACGGGAGCGGCCCGCGGGCTGGCCACGATGTGCGTCGGCGTCGGGCAGGGCAGTGCGGTGCTCGTCGAGAGGCACTAGCTCCCCCTCGCCGCTCACCACGTCACACGCCCTGGCGCACACACCGGCACATACACCAGCACGTACACCAGGCACGCCTCGGTCGCACACCCCACGCACCCCCCTCCCCTGCAGAGCCGCAGCAAGGAACGGAGCAACACCCCATGGCAACCCTTTCCGTCGCCGCCGTCCTCGCCGAGAACGCCCGGCGCCGTCCCGCCAAGGAAGCGCTGGTCGAGGGTGACCTGCGCCTGACCTTCGCCGAGGTGTGGCAGCGGTCCCTGGCCCAGGCCGGGGCCCTGGCCGGCCTGGGCGTGCGGCCGGGGGACCGTGTCGCGCTGATGGCGCCGAACACCGCCGAGTTCCCGCAGGCGTACTACGCGATCGCCGCGGCGGGCGGGGTCGTCGTACCGGTCCACCTGCTGCTGTCGCAGGCGGAGGTCGAGCACGTCCTGACGGACAGCGGCGCCACGCTGCTGCTGTGCCACCCGGCGCAGGCGGAGACCGGCACGGCCGCCGCCCGCGCGGCGGGGATACGGACCGTCCTGCTCGGGGACGAGTTCGGCAAGCTCGCGGCGGACGCCGAGCCGCCGGCGTCGTACGTCACCCGCGACGCCGACGACCCGGCCGTCGTCTTCTACACCAGCGGCACCACCGGCGTGCCCAAGGGCGCCGTGCTCAGCCACTTCAACCTGGTGATGAACGCGACCGTCAACGCCTTCGACGCCAACGACATCCGCCCCGACGACGTCGCTCTCGGCGCCCTGCCGCTGTTCCACGCCTTCGGCCAGACCGTCTCCCTGAACTCCACCTGGCGGGCGGGCGCCACGCTGGTGCTGCTGCCGCGCTTCGACGCGGCGCGCGCGATCGAGCTGATGGTGAAGGAGAAGGTCAACACCTTCCACGGGGTGCCCACCATGTTCGTCGCGCTGGCCGCCGCGGCGGCCGAGGCGGACGCGCTGCCCGACCTGCGCGTGTGCATCTCCGGCGGCGCCTCGCTCCCGGTGGCCGTGCTGGAACGGTTCGAGGCCGCGTTCGGGGCGAAGATCTACGAGGGGTACGGGCTGTCGGAGACCTCCCCGGCCGCCGCCGTCAACCAGCCGGTCTTCGGCGCGAAACCGGGCACCATCGGCCACCCGCTGTGGGGCGTCGACGTGGAGATCGCCCGCGCCGACGCCGAGGACCGCGTCGAGCTGCTGCCGCCCGGCGAGCTGGGCGAGGTCGTCGTCCGGGGCCACAACGTCTTCTCCGGCTACCTGGGCCGCCCCGAGGCCACCGCCGAGGCGCTCGTCGACGGCTGGTTCCGCACCGGCGACCTCGGCACCAAGGACGACGAGGGCTTCCTGCGGATCGTCGACCGCAAGAAGGACATCATCATCCGCGGCGGCTACAACATCTACCCGCGCGAGGTCGAGGAGGTGCTGATGCGCCACCCCGGCGTCGCGCAGGTCGCCGTCATCGGCCTGCCCGACGACCTGCACGGCGAGGAGGTGTGCGCCGTCGTCGTCCCCGCCCCGGACGCCGCCCCCGAGGCCGCCGAGATCACCGAGTGGTCCCGGCAGCACCTCGGCCGGCACAAGTACCCGCGCCGGGTGGAGTTCACCGACGCGCTGCCGCTCGGCCCGAGCATGAAGGTGCTGAAGCGGGAGCTGCGGGCGCGGTACGGGGCCCGGTAGCCGTCACCGACAGCTGTCACCGGACGAGACGGACGGGCCTGGGCCGCCACCGGTGCCACCGGGCGGAGGCTCCCGGCCGTCACCGGCGGAGGCTCCCGGCCGTCACCGGCGGAGGCTCCCGGCCGTCACCGGGCGGAGCCCTTCAGCCGCCACCTGGCGAGACGGTCCTTACCGGCGCCGCCCGCCGGGCATAGCATCGGTCTCCGCATGGACACGATGACACTCTGGCACCTCACCGGCTGGGAGTTCGCGGCGCTCGCCTGCGCGGCCCTGCTCGTCGGCTTCTCCAAGACCGCCGTGAGCGGGGCCAACACGGTCAGCCTCGCGATCTTCGCCGCGGTGCTGCCGGCCCGCGCCTCCACCGGAGTCCTGCTGCCGGTGCTGATCGCCGGCGACCTCCTGGCCGTCCTCACCTACCGGCGCCACGCCCACTGGCCGACGCTGTGGCGGCTCTTCCCGGCGGTCGCGGCGGGCGTCGTCGCCGGCACGGTGTTCCTGGTGTGGGCGGACGACGCGCTGGTCCGCACCTCGATCGGGGCGATCCTGCTGCTGATGGCGGCGGTGACGGTGTGGCGCCGGCGGGCGGCCGACGCGCGGCGGGAACCGGAGGCGGTCATCACCCGGGCGGGCCGGATCAAGGCCCGCTCGTACGGCGTCCTCGGCGGCTTCACCACCATGGTCGCCAACGCGGGCGGCCCGGTGATGTCGATGTACCTGCTGTCCGCGGGCTTCCGCAAGCTCGGCTTCCTCGGCACGTCGGCCTTCTTCTTCCTGATCGTCAACGTCTCCAAGCTGCCCTTCAGCGCCGGTCTCGGACTGATCGACCGGCACTCGCTGGTCCTCGACGCCGCGCTCGCGGTGTTCGTCGTGCCCGGCGCGTTGCTGGGCAAGTGGGCCGTGAACCGGATCGACCAGCGTCTCTTCGAGCGTCTCGTCATCGCCGCGACGGTCGCCGGCGGCCTGCAACTGCTCCTGCGCTGAACCCGTCCTGAGCCCGTCCCCACCCGGCGTCCGGCCCCGGCCCGGCCGTCCGTACGCTCGACGCCATGTCCCCCCACGTACTGATCCTCGGCGGCACCACCGAGGCCCGTCGCCTCGCCGCCGACCTGGCGGCCCGCCCCGGCGTCCGCGTCACCACCTCCCTCGCGGGACGCGTGACCCGGCCGGGCCCCCTCGCGGGAGACGTACGCGTCGGCGGATTCGGCGGCGCGGACGGCCTGGCCGCCTGGCTGCGCGAGCAGCGCGTGGACGCCCTCGTCGACGCCACCCATCCCTTCGCCGCGTCGGTCACGGCGAACGCGGCCCGGGCCGCGGCGGCGACCGGCGTCCCCGCCGTCGTCCTGCGCCGCCCCGGCTGGCGGCCCGGCCCCGGCGACCGCTGGCACCCGGTCCCGTCCTTGGCCGCCGCCGCACAGGCCCTGCCCGCCCTCGGCCGCCGGGTGCTGCTGACCACGGGCCGCCTGGGCCTGGCCGCCTTCGCCCACCTGACGGACCTGTACTTCGTCGTACGGTCCGTGGAGCCCCCCGAGCCGCCGATGCCGCCGCACGTCCACGTGCTGTCGGCACGCGGGCCGTTCACGGTGGCCGGCGAGTCGGCGCTGCTGCGCGGCCACCGCATCGACGTGCTGGTGACCAAGGACAGCGGGGGAGAGGCCACGGCCGCCAAACTCACCGCCGCGCGCGAGCTCGGCCTGCCGGTCGTGATCGTCCGCCGCCCCCCGCTGCCGGAGGGCGTGACGGCCGTACCCGACGTGCCGGGGGTCCTGGAGCGGCTCGGACTGGGCGGGCCGTGACGCAGGCACGCACACGGCCGGCGGCGCGCAGCACCTCGCCGCGATTCCCGGCCTGCCCGATCAGGTCCGGCGGCCGCGCCGCGTACGTCGCCCCCGCCCGTGCCGCGCCGCGGCGGCCGCTCGCGCGGCGACGTCGTGGTGACGCCGCGACCAACCGCCGGAGCGGGGTGAGCCGCGCCAGGCCGCAGACCCACAGCCGGCCGTGCCGAGACCCGGTCGCCTCCGGCTCAGCGGGCCGCGCCCGCCAGCGGCCGGTGCGCCCGCTCCGGCAGGCCGTGGCTCAGGTCCTCGACCAGCAGCTGTTTGGCGATGGCGTCCACCGCGGCGCGCAGCTGTGCGTCCGAGGGCCGGCCGATGTCCTGCTCCACGCGGTCCTCCAGCCAGCCGGCCCAGGCGCGGCCGACGACCTCCGCCTCGCGGGCGCCCGCCGGGGTGTGCGACAGCAGGGAGCCGTCGCGGGTCAGATAGCCCTCGTCGACCATGCGGTCGAAGACCGGCAGCAGCACCTCCGGGGGCATCCGGCGGCGGGCGGCGATCAGCCCCAGGCTCGCGTGCCCGACGAGCCGGGTGAACAGGTCGACCTGCATCACGGCCCAGGCACCGGCGACGTCCAGGCGGGTGTCGGACTCCGCGACGATCCGGCGCGCGGTGTCCAGGTCCGTACTGCCGATGATCTTGCTGACGGCGGCCTCCAGCACGCGCTGCGCGTTGGCGTCGTGCGGTGAGGCGAAGCCCTCGCCCAGGTCCGTGGAGCCCAGCCGGGCGCTGTCGCGCAGCCGGACCTGTTTGAGGAACAGGGCGACGAGGAAGCCGAGGGCCGCGACCGGCACGGTCCACAGGAAGACGGTCTGGATGGTGTTCGCGTACGCGCCGACGACCGGGGCCGCCGCGTCCGGCGGCAGCCGGTGCACGCCCTCCGGGCTGGTCGCCGCCCGCCCGATCGCGGCCGGATCGGCCGCCCCCGTCGCCGCGGCGGCGGCGATCCCGTCCCGCAGATTGGGGGTGAGGGCGTTGGCGTAGAGGGTGCCGAAGACGGCGGTGCCGAAGGAGCTGCCCAGCGTGCGGAAGAAGGTCACGCCGGAGGTGGCGGTGCCGAGGTCGGCGTAGTCGACGGTGTTCTGCACGGCGATCGTCAGCACCTGCATGCACAGGCCGATGCCGGTGCCGAGCACGAACATGTACAGCGACTCCAGCCAGGGCCCGGTGGCCGGTCCCATCAGGGACATCAGGTACAGGCCGAGCACCATCACCAGGGAGCCGGCGATCGGGAAGAGCCGGTACCTGCCGGTCCGGCTCACCACGGTGCCGCTGAAGACCGACGCGATCAGCAGCCCGGCCACCATCGGCAGCGTCCGCACGCCCGAGATCGTCGCCGAGTCGCCGTCGACGTACTGCAGGTAGCTCGGCAGGTAGATCATCGCGCCGAGCATCGCGAAGCCGACGATGAAGCTGAGGATCGAGCAGACCGTGAAGACCGGGTTGGCGAACAGCCGCATCGGCAGCATCGGCTCGGCCGCCCGGGTCTCGGCCCGGCAGAACAGCGCCAGCGCGGCCACACCCAGCGCGAACAGGCCGATGATCACCCACGAGCCCCACGCGTACTCGTTGCCGCCCCAGCTCGTCGCCAGGATCAGCGCGCCGGCGCCGATCGTGACGAGCGCGATGCCCAGGTAGTCGACGACCGGCCGGGAGGCCGGCTTCACCACCGGGATGGTACGGGCCGCCGCGGCGACGACGACGACCGCGATCGGCACGTTGACGTAGAACGCCCAGCGCCAGGACAGGTGGTCGGTGAACAGGCCGCCCAGCAGCGGTCCGACGACCGTGGACACCCCGAACACCGCGCCGATCGCGCCCTGGTACTTGCCGCGCTCCCGGAGCGGGATGACGTCGGCGATCAGCGCCATCGAGGTCACCATCAGGCCGCCCGCCCCGATTCCCTGCACCGCCCGCCAGGCGATCAGCAGCGTCATGTCGGTGGCCAGGCCGCACAGGAACGAGCCCACGACGAAGACGATCGCCGAGACCTGGAAGACCACCTTGCGGCCGAACAGGTCGCCGAACTTGCCGACCAGCACCGTGGCGACCGTCTCCGCGAGCAGGTACGAGGTGACCACCCACGACATGTGCGCGGCCCCGCCCAGGTCCGAGACGATCGTCGGCAGGGCGGTGCCGACGATCGTCTGGTCCAGGGCCGCGAGCAGCATGCCCAGCACGATCGTGACGAAGACGACGTTGCGGCGGCGCCGGTCCAGCACGGGCGGCCGGGCGGCGAGCGGCTGCTTCTCCTCGGCGACGGTCACGCCGTCACGATCACACCGCCGGACCGGCCGCGCATGCGGGACCGGTCCGCCCGAGTGCCGGCACCGCAGGGGCACCGGCACTCGGGCGGACCGGCGCTCCTACTCCTCCCCGCTCCGGCGGCGCAGCAGATAGGTGTCCATGATCCACCCCTTGCGCTCGCGGGCCTCGGCCCGCAGCCGCTCGATGCGGGGCGCGGCCTCGGCGATCGGGCCCGACACGAGGATCTCGTCCGGGGTGCCTATGTAGGCGCCCCAGTAGATGTCGATGTCCTCACCGGCGTACTGCCGGAATGCCTGATGGGCGTCGAGCATCACCACGACGTCGTCCACCCCCTCGGGGAAGCCCTGCGCGAGCCGCCGGCCGGTGGTGATCTGCACGGGCCGGGCCACCCGGTTGAGCCCCGTCCGGTGCCGGGCGACGAGCGCCGAGACGCTGCTGATGCCGGGCACCACGTCGTACTCGAACGCCACCGCGCCCCGCTCCAGCACCTCCTGGAGGATGCCGAGCGTGCTGTCGTACAGCGCGGGGTCCCCCCACACCAGGAAGGCGCCGGTGCCGTCCTCGCCCAGCTCCTCGGCGATCAGCCGCTCGTAGATGTCGGCGCGGGCGCTGCGCCAGTCCCCGACGGCGGGGGAGTACGCGGCGCCGCCCGCCGTCCGGTCCCGCTCCGGGTCACGCGCCTCGACGACGCGGTACGTCCCCTCCGGTACGTGCGCACGGAGCATGTCCCGGCGGAGCCGTACGAGGTCCGCCTTGGCCTCGCCCTTGTCCAGGACGAAGAACACGTCCGTGCTCCGCAGCGCCCCGACCGCCTGGAGGGTGAGCTGGTCGGGGTCGCCCGCGCCGATACCGATGACATGAATCTTCCGCACGCCCCGAGTCTGCCGTACGCCACCGACAGCGCGTGCACCGCGTCCGGCGCGGGCACCGGACGGCCGCGGTCAGGCCCGCAGCCGCGGCGCCCGCGCGCCCGCGTCCACGGCCCCGCCGTTCCGCTCCACCTCGTCCGCGAGCTCCCGCGCCCAGGCCGCCACGCCCGCGAGATCCACCCCGTACGGCCGCTGCCGCCCGGCGGCCGGCGACGACGCCCATTCCGTCACGGCCCCGGCGCCGCGCCGCAGCAGCCGGGCCCCGCCCGTGGCGTTCCCGCGGGCGGCGTGCGTGAGCCCCACGGCGAGCTGGGCCAGCCCGCGCCACAGCTCGCGCTCCTCCTCGGGCCCCGACTTCCAGGCGTCCTCGAACACCTCGTGCGCGTGGAAGGGCCTGCCCGCGTCCAGCAGCCGCTGCGCTTCGGCGACGGTGTCCTCCGGGGCGCGCACGACGCCCTCGGGCTGGCGGGGCACGCCGTCGGCCCCGTACGGCAGGGGCCGCCCGAGCCCGTCCCGCGGCCGGGCGTTGCGCGCCCGCCCCTCGCTGTCACGGTCCCGCGCGCCCGTCGGCCGGTCCGGGGATGTGCCGCCCATGCTGCCCATGCTGCCCATACGGCGATTGTCCCGCGCGGGTACCCCCGCCGGTCCGGCGCGGGTCCCCCCTTTCGGCCCGGCGGGGGAGGTGGGGTAAAGTTCTGTTCGCGCGATCACGCGGGTCACCGTGTGACAGCGCAACGGGACGTGGCGCAGCTTGGTAGCGCACTTGACTGGGGGTCAAGGGGTCGCAGGTTCAAATCCTGTCGTCCCGACTCGAAAGAGTCGCAGGTCAGGGCCGGTTTCGGAGCAATCCGAAACCGGCCCTCGGCTGTTTCCGGGGGCCGGTGGGGAACCGGCCCCCTCGACCGGCGCCATGGCCTCGCCGCCCACCGCTCCGGGGTCCGCCCCGTCGAACCCGAGGCCGTGGGTCCGGGTGCCGAGGTGCGGCCTTGAGTCACTCGGAGGTGTGGATCTCTTTTGGCCGTCCATCCCGGGGGCCTGGTCTCTTCGCTCCTGACTGCCGCAACGTTTCCGCGGCGGTGATCACGGGGCCGGCCGAGGGCGGCGCTCCGGGGAACGCGGGCATCGTTTTGCGCCATCACCTCAGTCACCGGGGTTTTCCGTTCCGCTTATCACCACACTGGGTGCGCAACCGATTACCCCGCGCGCCGGCCGGGGCGGCGTCCTGTCCGTGCCCGTACCCGCGCAGACCGTGATCAAGGAGACCTGTGTTCACCCTTCGCCTCGCCCGTACTGCCGCATGTGCCGCGGCCACCGCCGCGCTCGTCGGCACCTTCTCCGCCGGCAACGCCTCCGCCGCGGACCGGACCGGCATGGATCTGATCAACAAGTCGGACGGCGGCCGTCTGGCGCTGCTGAACGACTCCACGGCCGAGGGCGCCACCGCCATCACCCTGCGGGACCCGGCCTGGAAGTACCGCACGGAGGTCTGGGACGAGGTCGACGGCAGGTGGGAGAACGGCAGCTACACCCTGACGTTCAAGAACCAGGCCGCCAACAAGTGCCTCCAGCCGTCGTCCGCCACCCCCGCCCGGGGCACCACCGTCGTCGTCCGCACCTGCAACGGATCGGACCTGCAGCGCTGGGTCCTGCGGCCCGAGTACGACAACAACTCCCGCTGGTGGCTGTGGCAGCCCAAGGTGGACAACAAGCTCGCCGTGGCCCTCAACCGCTACAACGACGGCAGCTGGGACTCCTTGTACCTCGACACCGCCTACCCGTCCGACGACAGGCTGTGGCGCCTGGAGCCCAACGACAGCAGCTGGTGACGAGCGCTCAGGCAGCCGGGCGCCGGTGACCGGGCGTATGCGTCCCCGCGCCCGGCGACCGGCGCCGCTCGGCTCCAGCGGCTGCCGGCGCGGCCGTGAGGCGGATCTCCCGCTCCGCGCCGGTGCCGCCCCTGCCGCGACCCGGACGGCCGGCGACCGTCCGCTCTGACGGGCAGCCCGGCCGACGATCAGCGGGAGGGCCGGAAGTACCGCTTCAGTGCCCATGCCGCCACCCGCTTCCCCGTGGCGCTGCCGACGACGTCCGCCGTCCTCGTGTGGATGCCGGACCACACGCGCGCGTCGACGACGTCACGGACGTAGTCGGCGGAGTCCTCGTAGTGCCGGGTGGTGCCGGTGCTCGCCGAGGGGACGCGGAGGTCGACACGGGAGGTGCCGAACAGTTCCTCGAGGGCTCGCATCAGGGCTCCCGCCCACGTGGCATGGCCGCTCAGGTAGTCCGGGTGGGCGGGTGTGGGGAGCAGGGGCTCCCAGGACGGATCCGCCTCGGTGTCCGGGTTGCCGTCGGTGTCCGCCTCGCGGATGGCGGTGACGGGCCGCCACGTGCCGTAGTGGAGCTTGGCGTCCCAGGCGACGATCGTCGCGTCCATCATGACGGTGTTCGCGGCGGCGTACAGGCGAGCCGTGTCGGCGATGCCGAAAGCGTGCCGTGCGGCGTGGTCGCCCAGCGCCCGCTGGATGTCCATGCGCGCCACGAACCGCGCGGTCTCCGTCTGCCAGGCGCTCCGCCGCGAACCGGTCCTGGCGCCGTACGCCTTCACCTCCGCCAGGTCCCGCGCGTACCGGGCCGAGGTCCGCCCGGGAGGCGGCCCGGGACGGAACCGGCCGGGCTCGTCCAGGAGGAACGGGCGCAGCCGGCCGAACCACGCCGTCGTGAAGCCCTCGTACGCGGGCGGCGTCGGCCGCCACGTCCCGGGCCCCGGCAGGGGAGCGAACGGTACGGAGGCGCCTCGCCCGTCGTCCGCGCGCAGGGCCATGACGTGCCGCGCCGCCCGCTCCCCGAACGCCACTCCCCGCTGTTCGGCGGGGCCGTCGGGGACCTTCGCCAACGACTCCTTCCACGCCTTCTCCAGCGCGGGCCCGGCCTGCGGGAACCCGGAGAGCAGCACCCGGCGGGCCGCCGTGGCGGCAGCCGCCTCGGCGGACGCATCACGCGGGCCACGTGCCCGCCACCGGTACGGGACGTACCGGCCCTCGATGCCCACCACCGCGTTGTACATGGCCAGGGACACGTACGCGTGCCATACGGCCTCGTCCGGAGCCCGCAGCCTCCCCTCCGGGTCCACGGTCACGGACACCCGGTCCGCCCACTCCCCGATCACCGCGGAGCCGGCCTGCGGCCGAGAGGCCGCGGCCTGTGCCCCGGCGGACCGCCCGCCCGCCACACCCGCCAGGAGTGACGCCGCGGCGATCACCGCGCCGCCCACGCCCACCACTCTTTTGATGCGCATCGTTTCTTCCTTCTGTCCCGGGCCCCTCGGCATACCCCGTCGGAACACATGGCCCCACGTGAGAAGGGACAACCGCCCCGCCGGGGCCGAAGCCGCCGTCCGGGCGTCGCCACCACCCGCTCGGGCTCCGAAGGCCGCGCGGGGCCGCGGCAGCGCGGCCGGCGGCCCCGTCGCCGGGCGTTCTTCTTCGGGCGGCGGTTCTCACCGGCCGTGGTCCGCCGTCCTCCGGCGGGGCGTGCCGTACCAGTCCAGGCACAGGGCGGTGGCGTCGTCCTCGAGATGGCCTCCGCAGGCGTCGCGCACGGCGTTGACGAGGATCCGGACGGCCTCCCGCGGATGGAGGCCACGGGTGTCGCGGACCAGCGCGGGCAGGTCCACCCCGGCCGCGCCGCGTTCCTGCATGCCGTCGGTGAGCAGGAGCAGCCGGTCGCCGGGGCGCAGGTCGAGCTCCTGGACCCGGTAGGGGAGGGGGGAGGCGACGCCGAAGGGCAGGTTGGCGAAGAGCGCCAGCTCCTCCACGGCGCCGTCGCGCAGGCGCAGGGGCCGGGGGTGACCGGCGTTGACCAGCCGGACGCGGCCGTTGTCGAGGCTGATGCGCAGCAGCTGGCCGGTGGCCATGCCGCGGTCGTGGTCGAGCAGGGCCCGGTGCGCCCGGCGGGCCTGCTCCGCGATGTCGCACCCGGCGCGCCGGGCGCCGCGCAGCGCGCCGAGCAGGAGGGTGGCCAGCAACGCGGACTCGGTGTCGTGCCCCATGGCGTCGGTGATGGACAGGTGCAGCGTGTCCCGGTCCAGGGCGTAGTCGTAGGTGTCACCGCCGATGTCGTCGGCCGGCACCAGGCCGCCGGCGGCGCAGAACTGAGCGGCCTCGCAGCACGCGGCGGAGGGCAGCAGCTGGTGCTGGATCTCGGCGGCCAGGCTGGTGGGCGTGGTGCGCCGGCCCCAGTGGTAGAGATCGGTGAAGCGCCGGTCGGTGACGATGATGTACGCCAGCGCGTGGGCCGCCTCACCCACCTGTCTCAGCACCCTCTCGTCGGCGTACGGCAGCGTCGTCTCCAGCACGCCGACGCAGTCCCCGCGGTTGGTGACCGGCGAGATCAGGCGGTGGCCCCCCTCACCGTCCGGCTCCCGGTGCGGACGCTGGGTGCGCAGGACCTTCTCGTACGCGGTCCCCCGCAGGGCGACCGGGGCCGCCGTACTCCCGCTCCGCGCCCCGTCGGCCGTGGTGAGCCGGACCAGTTCCTCACCGATCAGGTCGACGAAGAGGAACGACACGCAGGACGCCCCGAACCGCTTCTGGAGGTTCCGGGCCACGACGTCGACGGACTCCACCGGTGAGGCGTCCTCCGCCTCGGCGAGGACGTCTCCCAACCCCAGCACATCACCGTCCACGGCAGCCTCCTTCGGTTGCCGTTTCTTCTTCCCCCGGTCCGTTCACCTTCACTGACGGCCCCGGTGGGATTGTTTTCACAGGAAAGGGCAGGTTTTCCGGATCCCCGTGCGCGAACCGGATCCCTGTGCGCGAAGGGGGACTGCCTCGGGTCTTCCCCGGTCTTGCAGGTCCCTCCCGGTCTTCCGGGCCTTCGTGCCGGGCACTCGCCGAGCGGTGAAGGGGCCCGTCCCGTGGTTGAGTGGCTCATCGGACGTGGTACGGAGAAGGGATCTTCCATGCGCGTGCGTGATTCCGTGGTCGTGATCACCGGGGCGTCCAGCGGCATCGGGCGGGCCACCGCCGCCGCCTTCGCCCGGAAGGGGTGCTCCCTGGTGCTGGCGGCGCGGAGGGAAGAGGCGCTGGAGGCGGTCCGGCGGGAGTGCGAACGCCACCGTGGCGTGGAAGCCCTCGTGGTGCCGGTCGACGTCACGGACGCCGCGGCGGTCGACGAGCTCGCGGGGCGTGCGGTGCGGCGCTTCGGCCGCGTCGACGTCTGGGTCAACGCCGCGGCCGTGACCGTGTTCGGGCCCTTCGAGCAGACCCCGCTGGAGGACGTCCGCAGGGTCCTCGACGTCAACGTCATGGGCTCCGTGCACGGCTGCCGCGCCGCCCTGCGGATCATGCGGGAGCAGGGGCGGGGGACGCTGGTGAACGTCTCCTCGATCGTCGGCGTGGTGAGCCAGCCCTACACCCACGCCTACGGCATGTCGAAGCACGCCGTCCGGGCGCTGAGCGCGAGCCTGCGCCAGGAACTGCTGCTGGACGAGGCGGAGCGGATCCACGTGTGCACGGTGCTCCCGGCCACCGTCGACACACCGCTGTTCGAGCACGCGGCGAACTATACGGGCCGCAAGCCCGTGGCGATGCCCCCCGTCTACAGCCCGGAGCGGGTCGCCCGGACCATCGTGGACCTGGTGCGGGTGCCCCGGCGGGAGGTCGTGGTGGGCCCGATGGGCCGTTCCATGGTGATGCAGTCCAAGGTGGCGCCGGGGCTGGTGGAGCGGACGATGGCCCGCCAGGTCGACAAGACCCACCTGTCCCGCGAGGAAACCGCCCCGGCCGGGCACGGCAACCTGCACGTCCCGGCGTCCGGGGAAGGCGCGGTCCACGGGGGATGGGGCGGGCGCCGCCGCACCGCTATGCGCCGGCTGACCGCCGCCGCGGTGCTGGCGGGCGCGGCGGAGGCCAGCCGGCGCATCGCACGACGGGCCGCACGGACCGGGGCGCGTCGAGCGGCCGGGACACGTCGAGCGGCTGGAGCGTGTCGAGTGGCCGGGAGACGTTGAGCGGCTGGGGCGTGTCGAGTGGCCGGGAAGCGTCGAGTGAGGAGGCCGGTCGTGCTCGACGGTCCGGCCTCCGACCGCCGCACCCGCTCGTCCCCGAGCCGGGCAGAGCCTCTGCGGGGACTCCCGGTCCGAGCGCGCCGCCCGCTGCTCACGGTTTCGGCGAGGGGCTCTCCCCGCCGGGCCGCCCGGCCGCCGCCCGTACCTCCTCCCGGCGCGGTATGGGACCCACCGCGCCGGGGCCGGTGGTGGTGAGGGCAGCGGCGATCACCGCGTAACGTGCCGCCTCGACGGGGGAGTCGCCGTCCAGCAGGCGGGCGGCGAAGGCTCCGTCGAAGGTGTCGCCCGCGCCCGTGGCGTCGACCGGCGTCACGGGGTGGGCCGGTACGCGGGTGGTGCGGCCGCCCTCGCGGAGCAGTACGCCGTCGGCTCCCATCTTCAGGGCGACGAGGGACGGGCCGCGCCGGGCGAACGCCTCCAGCACGTCGTGCGGATCGTCCAGGCCGGTGAGCAGGCGGCCCTCCTCCAGGTTGGGCAGCACGAGGTCGGCCAGCCCGGCGGTGTGCAGGATCACGGCGCGGGCGCGTTCCGGCGGCCACAGCGCCGGGCGGTAGTTGGGATCGTAGGAGACGAGTGTGCCGTTCGCCCGGGCGACGTCCACCGCGTGGAAGGCGGCGTCGCAGGCGGAGGTGCCGATCGCCTGGGTGATGCCGCTCAGGTGCAGCAGCCGGGCGCCGGCCACGGCGTGCTCGGGGACGTCCGCCGGGCACAGGCGGGAGGCCGGCGACCCGGCGCGGCGGTAGGTGAAGCTGTGCTTCCCCTCGCCGTGCCGGGTGACGAAGTACAGGCCCGTGGCGCCGCCCGGCTCCCGGACGACGTGGGTGGTGTCGACGCCCTCGCGCCGCCACAGGGCGAGCAGACTGCGGCCGAAGGCGTCGTCGCCGATGCGGGTGAGGTAGCCGGCGCTCGCGCCCGAGCGGCGGGCGGCGATCACCATGTTGGAGGTGTCGCCGCCGAAACCGAGGTGGAAGACGGCGGAGTCCTCCAGCTCCCCCTCGGCCGCGGCGTTGAATTCGAGCAGCGGTTCGCCCAGGGCGAGGACGCACGGGGACGACGGTGTGCGCGCCATCGGGTCAGATCCTGTTGTGCCGGGCGAGTCCGGCGCGCAGCGACCCCGACTCGAGGATGTACCGTGTCTGCTCCTTCTCCCGTTCCTCGATCTCCAGGGCGGTGCGCAGCACCTCGTCGACGAGCTCGCGGGGGACGCGGACCACTCCGTCGCGGTCGGCCACGATCAGATCGCCGGGCCGTACGGTCACCTCGCCCACGACGACCGGCTCGTTGAGGGACACGGTGCGGTAGCGGCCCAGCGTGGTCGCGGGGACGCTGCTGCGGGCGTACACGGGGAAGTCCGGGAAGTCCCGGCGGATCTCGGTGACGTCGCGGACCCCGCCGTCCAGGACGCAGCCCGCCATGCCGCGGGCGACGGCGCCCGCCGTCATCAGACCGCCCCACACGGCCACGTCGGCGCCGCCCGCGTCGATGCAGACCACGCTGCCGGCCGGTGACTCGTCGATGGCCTGCAGAGCGTGGACGGGCGGTTCGGCCTCCGCCGCCGGAGTCTCCCGCACGGTCACCGCGGGTCCGGCCAGGGTGCCGGCCCCCGGCGCGATCTGGCCGATCGATCCGGAGAGGTAGCCACGGGCACCGTGCTGCTCGACGGCGTCCGCGACGGAGGCGGTGGTGACGGACCGGTAGGCCTTGAGTGTTTCCTCGGAGTAGGTGGTCATGCGGGAACCTCCTGGGGTGGTCGGTGGGAGGGGGTGGTGGGGGGAGCGGTGGGAGCGGCGGGGCCCGGGGCGGGGCCCGCCTGGTCCCGCCGGTGCGCCGGTCCGGACGGGCCGGGCGAGCCGGATGGTCCGGAGGGGCAGGACGGTTGGTACGGGCTGGCAGGGGCGGACGGGCCGGATAGGTCGGACAGGTCGGATGGGTCGGCAGGCCGGGTTCCGTACCGGTCCCGGGCGGGCCGGTCAGGCCGGGCTGGTGTCCGGCGCGGGCCGGGCCGGGGTGGTGGTGCCGCCCGCGGTGCCCAGAGGGGCGAAGCTGCGGATCATCAGGCCGTAGATCAGGGCGCCGAGCAGGGCCATGCCGCCGGCGACCGCGAGCGGGACGACGTACGAGCCGCCGAAGCCGTCCAGCAGCATGCCCACGACGAGCGGGCTGACGAAGCCGGCCGCGTTGGAGGCCAGGCCCTGGATGCCGGCGAGTGAGGCGACGTTGCCCGGCGCGGGGGCGATGTCGGCGGGCAGCGCCCACAGGCTGGAGGCGGCGAAGCACAGCGCGCTCTGGGAGAGGGCGAGCAGCGCGAGGGCGAGCGCCGCGCTCTCCACCACCCCGGCGAACACGATCACCGAGGACAGGACCAGCCCGGACACCAGCGGCACCTTGCGGGCGTAGGTCACGCTGCGGCCGTTGGTGACCAGCCGGATCTGGAGCCAGCCGCCGAACCACTGGGCGGGGATGGCCAGCAGGGCGGGCAGCATGCCGAGGAAGCCGAGCTTCAGCAGGTCGAAGCCGCGCTCGTCGACCAGATAGGACGGGAACCAGGTGATGAAGAAGTAGAGCACGAAGGAGAGGCAGAAGAAGCCGAGGAGCATGCCCCAGACGGTGCGGTACCGGAACAGGTGCAGCCAGGGCATGGGCTCGGCACCGGAGCCCTCGACGGCGGAGCCGCCGTCCCGGATGTAGTCGTGCTCCTGCCGGGTCAGACCCGGATGCGTCTCGGGGTCACGGTAGAACTTCAGCCACACCGCGCTGTAGAGCAGGCCGAGCACACCCGCCGCGACGAACGAGCCGCGCCAGCCGAGCACCGCGATGACCGCGGCGACCACCGGCAGCGCGAAGGCCGTGCCGGCCCGGCCGCCGCTGTCGAAGATGGACGCGGCCATCGCCCGTTCCCGCGCGGGGAACCAGCGGGAGACGATCTTCGAACTGGACGGGTACGCGGGTGACTCCACGGCACCGAGCAGCAGCCGGAGCAGCAGGAGGACCAGGAAGCCGGTGGCCGCGCCGACCAGCATCGTCGCGATGGACCAGGCGGCGACGGCGAAGGCCATCATCCGGCGTGGCCCGAACCGGTCGACCAGCCAGCCCGCCCCGGGCAGGAAGGCCGCGTACGTCCAGAAGAAGGCGCCCATCAGGAGACCCGTGGAGGTCTTGGACAGGTCGAGGTCCTCGGTCATGTACGGCAGGGCCACGCCGAGGTTGGCGCGGTCCAGGTAGTTGATCGTGACGGCGCCGAAGGCGAGCCAGATCATGGTCCATCTGACCCGCCCCGCGGGCGCGCCGGGGACATTGGCGGATGAGGTCATGCGGGCTCCTCAAAGCGTGTGCGTCGTCCGTGCACACGAGCGGACGGGGAGAGCGGCGGGACCGGACGGGCGGAGACGGTGCTGGGCAGGCGAAGGCGGGGACGGACACTCCGCGGGCGGCCCGGGCGTTGCCCCGAGCCTAGGAGCTCTCCCGAGGCCGCGTTAAGAACGGAACCCGTATAGGGCTATTCGGAAAACTGATCCCGCCTCATTCGCGTCACCGGCCGGGCCTTGTTGCGAAGGGCACGGGGAGTTAGAGCAAGAGGCATGTTGCGACCGGAAGTTCGTATCGAATGGTTCGTGTCGTTCCTCGGCGTCATCGACACGGGGAGTTTCAGCGCGGCGGCCGAGGCCGTGCACCGCTCGCAGCCACGGGTGAGCATGCACGTGGCCGCGCTGGAACGCGAAGCGGGCGTTCCGCTGTTCGACCGGAGCAAGCGGCCGGTCGAACTCACGGAGGCCGGCGCGGTGCTGGCCGAGCACGCGCGGACCATTCTGCGCCAGCTCGGCAGCGCCGAGGAGGCGATGGCCGCCCGGCGCGGATCGGCACGCGGCGTGGTGACGCTCGGCAGCTATCCCAGTGCGAGCGCCGCGTTCGTGCCGGGGCTGCTGGAACACCTGGCGCGCAGCAGACCGGCCATCAAGGTGGTGCTCGTCGAGCGCTCGACACTGGAGCTCGACGCCGCGCTGACCAGCGGTGAAGTCGACCTGTGCCTGCGGCCGATGGCGCCGCCGGCCGCGCCGTCGGTGCTGCACCGCCCGCTGTGGCGGGAGTCGCTGTCGGTGGTACACCCGCCGGACCACCCGCTCGCCGAGCTGCCCGACCCGCTGCCGATGGCGGCCGTGGCGGCGTATCCGCTCATCACCATCGGACGGCTGGGGGCGCCCGAGGCGCTGGGTTTCGAGACGTACAAGGCGTTTCGCGAGCACGGCTTCGAGCCGGAGGCCGTGCAGGCGACCAACCAGCCGCAGACCTTGGTCTGCCTGGTCCGCAGTCACCTCGGGGTGGGCGTCACCAACCAGTTGGCGGTGTCCACCGCGGACACCCGGGGCGTCCGGGTCCGCCGGCTCGACGCGCCCTGCGGGCGCCGGGTGGCGGTCCACTGGGACTCCACCCGCCCCCTCACCCCGGCCGCCCGCACCCTCATGCGGGAGATCGTCGCGGCGCCGGCCCCCGACGGGACGCAGCCCCTGTCCCCCTCCGAGGACCCGCCGCCGGGTGGATGACGAAGGGGGCAGGCCGCGGAATGTTATTCGGGTTCCGCATTCGCTTATAAGCAAGTCGCTTTCGCAGCAGGCGAGTCGACGCGCGCCGCAGGCCTTATGGTGATCACCCCGCGGCGGCGCGTGCCGACCCCGTACCGGGCTTCCCGCCGGCGCCCCGCATCCTTCCTTCGCCCTTCTTTCTTTCTCTCCCTTTGCCTCCCTTTACCTCTCTGTCTCTCCCTTTCTCTTTTCCGCTCACGTCCCCTGGAGGAGAAGAATCATGTCCAACGCCGCGCACGACCCGGCCCGGCCGGAGACCCCGCAGGACCGCAAGCCCGCCCGCAGCCGCCGCGACATGCTGAAGGCGGCGGCGCTGGGCGTCGGCGGACTGAGCCTGGGGGCCATGGCCTTCGCCCCGGTCGAGGAGCAGGTCGCCTATGTGTCCCAGAAGGTGGGGCGCGCCTCCAAGCCGTCCCAGTTGAAGATCACCGACATGCGGATCGCCGTCCTCGACGGGGTCCCGTTCACCAGCCCGATCGTGCGCATCGACACCAACCAGGGGATCTCCGGGTACGGCGAGGTGCGCGACGACGCGGACAAGCGGTACGCGCTCCAGCTCAAGAGCCGGCTGCTCGGGGAGAACCCGTGCAACGTCGAGATGCTGTTCCGCCGCATCAAGCAGTTCGGCGGGCACGGACGGCGCGGCGGAGGAGTGTCCGGCGTCGAGATGGCCCTGTGGGACCTGGCGGGCAAGGCGTACGGGGTGCCCGTCTACCAGCTGCTCGGAGGCGCGTACCGCACGAAGATCCGCCTCTACACCGACACCACGGAGTCCAAGGACCCGAAGGAGTACGCCCAGCGCATGAAGGCGCGGGTCGACCAGGGGTTCACCTTCCTCAAGATGGACCTGGGCCTGGAGCTCGTCGCCGACGTCCCCGGCGCGGTCATCGGCAAGAGCTACTGGGACGGCAAGCTGGAACAGTACGACGGGACGCCCGGTGGCTACGGCCAGACCGAACACCCCTTCACCATGGTGCAGTTGTCCGACGTCGGCCTGGAGAAGATGGCCGAGTACGTCGAGGCGGTCCGGGACGCCATCGGCTACGACATCCCGCTGGGCATGGACCACACCGGCCACTTCGACGTCAACACCGCCGTCCGGCTGGCCAACCGCTTCGAGCGCTACAACCTCGCCTGGCTGGAGGACCTGGTGCCGTGGTTCTACACCGACCACTGGAAGGAGATCACCGAGAAGGTCAACGTCCCGACGATGACCGGTGAGGACATCTACGGCCTGGAGGCCTTCAAGCCGCTCATCGACAAGAACGCGGTCGACCTGATCCAGCCCGACCCGGCCACCGCCGGCGGCATCCTGGAGACCAAGCGCATCGGCGACTACGGCCGGGAGCACGGCAAGCCGATGCCGCTGCACTACGCGGGGTCGCCGATCGGCGCGATGGCCAGCGCCCACATCGCGGCCGCCACCGAGAGCTTCGTGTGCCTGGAGTACCACGCCACCGACGTGCCGTTCTGGAACGACCTGGTCAAGGGCGACAAGCCGCTGATGGACAAGGGCTGGTACCACCTGACCGACGCGCCCGGGCTCGGCATCGAACTGGACGAGAAGGAGATGGCGAAGCACCTGGCCAAGGGCGAGAAGCTGTTCGCCCCGACGCCGGAGTGGAACAAGAAGGAGGCCTGGGACCGGACCTGGAGCTGAGCAGGGCGGGGTGGGACCGGGGCGGGCCCGGTCCCGGTCCGGTCCCGGCCCGGTGGAGGGATGCGCCGGACGGATGCCTCATCCGTCCGGCGCGTCCGCGCGTGACTGTGACTGTGACTGTGGCTGTGGCTGCGAGTGCGAGTGCGAGTGCGAGTGCGGGTGCGGGTGCGGCTCCTGCTCCGTCCACGGCCAGACGGGCGCCGGCAGCGCGGTGATCGTCCGGTGCACCGCCGTCACCGCCGGTGAGACGACCCCGGCGGAGCGATGCCACAGCGCCACCACCCGTTCGCAGTCCGGGTCGGCGATCGGTACCAGCGCCACCCCCTCGGTGTTGGCCGTCGTCATGGCGAGGCTGTTGGTCACCCCCGCCCCCATCCCGTGGCGCACCAGGGAGATCAGGGTCTGCGGCTGGTTGGTCTGGGCGACGATGGTCGGATTGAGCCCGGCGGTGGCGAAGGCGAGGTTGGTCTCGTACTGGCGCCCGTGTCCCTCACCGCTCTCCCCGATGCTGACCACCGGCAGCGCCGCGATCTGTGAGAGCCGTACGGATGCGGCGCGGGCCAGCGGATGGTTCTCCCGGAAGACCGCCACGAGCGGTTCCCGCCACAGCACCCGGCTGACGACCTTGTCGGAGTTGACGAGCGGGTGCAGGGGGCGGACGGCCAGGTCCACGGCGCCCTCGACGAGGTCCGCGCCCAGGTCCACGCTGGGGCCCTCGCGCAGCACGAGCCGCACATGCGGATGCGCCGTCCGCAGGGCGCGGACGGCGAGGGGATAGAGGTAGGAGGCGGCGCTGGGGTAGGCGCCGAGGCGGACCTCCCCGCGTACGGTGCCCCCGGCCAGGTCGGCGAGCATGCCCAGCCGTCGCAGGATCTCCTCGGCGTGCGGCAGCAGCCCGCGGCCCTCCGGGGTGAGCACCGCGGGCTGCACCGAGCGGTCGAGCAGCCGCGTACCGAGCAGCCGTTCCAGTTCGGCGACATGGCTGCTGACGCGCGGCTGCGAGCGGTAGAGCGCCTTGGCCGCGGCCGAGAAGCCGCCGTGGTGCGCCACCGCGACAAAGCTCACGATCCAGTCGATCCGATAGTGATGAAGGTTCCGGATGTCCATGGGCTCCCTTCCCTCGACAGGGCTCCGGAGCCTACAGCGTGGATCGGCAAGCGCTTTCCGTACTGGCCGGTATGTCGCCCGTGCCGGCCGGTATGTCGTGTGTCAGCGCACGAACCGGTCGACGTAGTCGGCCCCGAGGCCCACCCGTTCGTAGTGCCTGCGGCACATGTCGATCTTGGTGAAGGTGTCCTCGTAGCCGGTCTGCACGCCGTTGTCGTCGACGTAGGCCATCGCGCCGCTGATGTTGAAGAAGGTGATCATCTCGGGGCAGTCGTCCGGAACCGCGAGGGTGTGGATCTCGCCCGGCGGCTCGTAGACGAAGTGCCCGGTCTCCGCGACCCAGTCGTGCTCGTGGTAGTGCCACTTGCCCTTGATCACGTAGCCGAAGACGACTCCGGGGTGGCGGTGGCGGGAGACGATGCCGGCGGCGGTGACCTTCAGCAGGTTGCACCACTGGCCGGTCACCGTGTTGAACATCAGTGGCCGGAACCAGACGTTCGGCGCCTGGGGCACCCACACCCGCTCGTCGTCGGGCACGGCGGCGACGGCGATCTCCTCCGGGACGACCGAGGACAGGGGAATCACGGGACCGTGGGTCTGGGCCTGAGTCCCGGTCTGTGCCTGCATCTCGGGCTGGGGCTGGGGCTGCGTCATGGTTTCTCCTCCATCGTCTCTCCTCTTTCTCGTCTTGCGGTCTTGCGGTCTTCCGGTTCGATGGCCGGGCTTCGCCGCCGACCGCCCGAGACGCCGGTGTCACGCGGCCAGATAGCCGCCGTCGACCGGAAGCACGGCGCCCGTGACGAACGCGGCGTCCGGGCCGCACAGGAAGGCCACGGCCCCCGCGACGTCGGCGGGGTCGCCCCAGCGCCGCATCGGCGTGCGCTCGATGATCGGCCGGGCCGTCGCGGGGTCGTCGTACAGCTCCGCGGTCAGCGGCGTGCGGATCCAGCCGGGGGCCACGGCGTTGACGCGGATCCCCTCCGCCGCCCAGGCCACCGCGAGCGCCTTGGTGAGCTGGGAGACACCGCCCTTGCTGGACGTGTACGCGGGCACCCTCGGGCCGCCGAAGAAACTGAGCATGGAGGCGACGTTGACGATGCAGCCGCCCGCGTCGCGCAGCAGGGCGCGGGCGGCGACGCAGGCGCGCATCGTGCCGGTGAGGTTGATCTCGACGACCCGGGCGAAAACGGCGGGATCGTACTCCTCGCCGCGGGCGATCGCCCCGGCGGCGTTCACCAGCACGTCGAGCCGCGGCAGGCTCCCGATGAACCGCTCCAGTTCGTCGCCGCGGGTCAGATCGAGTTCGACCGTGCGGACGCCCGGGACCGGGCCGCGCTCCGGACGCGGCGCCTTCAGCCCCGCGGCGATCACCGCCGTCCCGGACGCGGCGAACCGCTCCGCGACGGCCGCGCCGATCCCGCTGGTCCCGCCGATCACCACCGCCGTACGGGAAGCGGGGGCGTCCGCGCTCCTCCCGGCGGGAACCGCTCCGTTCTCCTCGCTCACAGCCATCCCTCTCTGCGCGGGTGTTCGACGTGATGAGGCGATTGAACCGCCGCCGGCGGGAGGGACCATCGATCATGCGCGACGAGGATGACCGTCATTCGAAAACGCCCCACCTGTCGCCCCGGCCTTTCCTTCCGGTCTTTTCTTCACCCCGTCCGCCACTCGTGTGGCGGTGCGGGCGGTGAGGTTCCGGGATTTCCGGAGGTGTGCCGGGGTGCGCGCCCGTCATTCGTTGTTCGCATCGCGGTATTCGCCGTACGCGGTTCACGCGAGGGGCGGCCCGCCCTATCTTTTCCGTCGTTTCCCGCCCGCGTCGGCCGCGTACGAGGCGGTCGTCCCCGGTACGGCCGCGGACCGGCGCGAGAACGGCGGACATCCGGGCGGACCCGCCGGCCCGCTGTACGCGCTCATTCCCGCGCGGTTTCGACGGTGGGAATGGACGGGAACGGCCGGGAACCGGCAGGAACGCGGAGGGAATCGAGGGGATCGATGGTGAAAAGAAAAGCAGCGCTTTCGGTGGCGTGCGGATCCGTTCTTCTGGCCGGGAGCCTGACGTTCTCCGCCCTGGCCCCCGCCGCCCGGTCGGCGACACCGGGCGAGGCGGCCACCCGGCCGGCGGCACCCCGCGAGGCCGTCGCCCGGGCCGCGGACCAAGCAGTCGGCGAGCAGCGGGCGGCCGCGTCCGGCGGGCCCGCGGTGCCGGCCGAGGGCAGCCATGTCCGGAACGTGGTCGCCTCGAAGAAGGAGGTCGAGTACCTCACCGCGGAGTGGAAGGGCGCGCGTTACCCGGACGGCCGCCCCAAGGTCTCCGACGGCCTCCTGAAGCGCATGAGGATCATGTCGGTCGAGCAGGCCTGGGGCGCGCTGCGCGAGCGCGGTTACCACAACCAGTTCGCGGGGGAGTGGAAGACGATCCACGCGGACCGGACGGTCATCGGGCGCGCGCTGACGGCCCAGTACATGCCGAGCAGCCCGGACCTGGAGAAACGGCTGACCGGGGACGGTCACAAGGCGGGGCACGAGGGCCAGATGAACACCTGGCCCATCGCCCTGCTCCGCGACGGCGACGTCTACGTCGCCGACGGCTTCGGCAAGGTCCAGGACGGCACGCTCATCGGCGGCAACCTGGGCGAGGAGATCCACTCCAGGACGCACACGGGCGTCGTCTTCGACGGATCGCTGCGCGACCTGGAGGAGCTCGACGACATCAAGGGGTTCAACGCCTTCGTCCGTGACTGGCACCCCTCCTACATCCAGCAGATGATGCTGACCGGCGTCAACACCCACATCCGCATCGGCGAGGCGGTCGTCCTGCCCGGCGACGTCGTGCTGGCCAAGCGGGAGGGGATCGTCTTCATCCCGGCCCACCTCGTCGAGGACATCGTGGAGGAGGCGGAGGTGACCCTGCTGCGCGACCTGTTCGTCAAGCAGCGGCTCCGCGAGGGCACGTACACCTCCGGGCAGGTCGACAAGGGCTGGGACGAGGTGGACCAGGCGATCAAGGACGACTTCCGCGGCTGGCTGCAGGAGAACAAGAACGATCTGCCGGTGCCCGCGGAGCGCGTCCAGGAGATCATCGACGCCGCCGGCTGAGCGCGGGCGCCGTGACGGCTGCGGGGGCCCGGCTTCGGCCGGGCCGTCCGGTCCGGTCACGCTCGGGCCGGGCCGTCCGGTCCGGTCCCGCTCGGGCCGGGCCGTCTCGCTCAGGGCGCGTCGACCACCGGCGGCTCCCCGCGTGGCAGGGTCAGCGCGCGGCGCAGCGCGGCGGCCTCCTCCGTGCCGATGCGGTCGGCGAGGACGCCCTCGATGACGGCGAGGGTCGCCTGGGCGCGGCGATGCACCCGGGCGCCCTCCGCCGTGATGCGGATCAGTCGGTTGCGCGCCGAGGCGGGGTCCGGGACCTGCTCCAGCAGGCCCAGGGCGAGCAGGCCGTGCACGGCCTGGTGCGCCGTCTGCCGGGTGACGCCGAGGCGGCGCGCCAGCTCGGCGACCGTGGTGCCCTCCGCGTCCAGGAAGGCGAACACCTGGCCCTGAGCGCTGGTCAGCGGCTGCTCGCCGGCCGCCCGCATGCTCGCCACGAGCGCGTCGTCGAACCAGCGCTTGGCGCCGGCCAGCAGCAGGGGCAGGTTCGGTGCGGGATCGGTCATGGCTCCTCGGATTCCTCGGTCACGAGCATACGGGTGGGCTCCCGGCGGTCCGCCGACCTTCGTTCCGGAACCTTCGTCCCGGCATCTTCGTCCCGGCATCTTCGCCCCGGCATCTTCGCCCCGGCCGAGGGGTTGCCTTCCGCTGATCGTCAGGTAGCCTGACAGCCACCAAAAGTCAGGTTACCTGACGCAGCTCTGTCGGAGGTTCCCCATGACCATCGAATTCGCCCGGCGCTCCCACTCCCACATCCCCGCCGAACCGGGCAAGCCGTACTTCATCGAGAAGGGCCTGGGCGACCGCGCCCACCTCTTCACCGACCTGGTCACGATCTACGCGGGCGGCCCGCAGACGGAGAACACCTTCAACTTCTTCACCGTCGAGGGCCCCAAGGGCAACATCATCCCGGCCCACTCCCACCCGGACACCTACGAGGTCTTCTTCATCACGCAGGGCGCCGTCCGGCTGTTCGTGGAGGACCTGGAGGGCGAGCAGCAGGAGAGGCTGCTCACCGCCGGCGACTTCGGATTCGTGCCGAAGAACTGCCCGCACGCCTACCGCATCGAGCGTCACCACAGCCAGGTCGTCGGCGTCGCCGCCGGTCCCGGCGGCACCTTCGAGCGGTTCTTCGAGACCCTCGGCACGCCCACCGAGGAACTCGGCCTGCCGCAGCAGCCGTACGTGCCCGACCCGCAGAAGTTCGCCACCGTGCCGCAGCAGTACGACGTGACCTTCCTGCCCGACCACCAGTGGCGCACGCAGGGCTGATCCGGCGCCGCCCGCAGGGGCCCCGCCCGCCGGGGCCCCCGCCGGCCGCGCCGCATCCGGCCGCGCGGCCGGCGCGCCCCCCGACACCGACGCGGACCACGCTCCCCGAGGAAGGAATCTCCCATGACCGTGCCCGAGACGCCCGGCTTCGTCGACGTCCACGCCCACTTCGTCACCGACTCCTACGTCCGGCAGGCGCGGGCCGCCGGCCACGAGCTGCCCGACGGCGTGCCCGTCTGGCCCACCTGGTCCGCGAAGGCGCACCTGGAGCTGATGGACCGCAACGGCATCACCACCTCGTTCCTGTCCGTCTCCTCGCCCGGCGTGCACTTCGGCGACGACGCCGCGGCCCGGCGCCTGGCCCGCGAGGTGAACGAGGACGCCGCCCGCGCCGTTGCCGACCACCCCGGCCGCTTCGGCTTCTTCGCCTCCCTCCCGCTGCCCGACGTCGACGGCGCCCTGACGGAGATCGCGTACGCCTTCGACGAACTCGGCGCGGACGGCGTGGTGCTGGAGACCAACACCCACGGCGTGTACCTGGGCGACGAGCGCCTGGAGCCGGTCTTCGCCGAACTCGGCCGCCGCCGCGCCGTCGTCTTCCTGCACCCCACCTCGCCCGTCTGCTGGGAGCGGTCCGCCCTCGGACGGCCGCGCCCGATGGTCGAGTTCGTCTTCGACACCGCCCGCACCGTCACCGACCTGCTGATGGCGGGCACCCTCGAACGCCACCCGGGCCTGGAGGTGATCGTCCCGCACTGCGGCGGAGCCCTGCCCGTGCTCGCCGACCGCATCAACGGCTTCATGAAGCTCTTCCTGGCGCAGGAGGGTGCCGGCGCCCCCGACGCGGTGGAGCAACTGCGCCGCCTGCACTACGACATGGCCGGCCCCGCCTTCCCCCGCCAGGTGCCCGCGCTGCTCGGCCTCGTCGACCCCGGCCGGCTGCTGTACGGCAGCGACTACTGCTGGACCCCGGCGCACGGCGTCGACGCCCACATCGCCTCCGTCACCGCCGCCCCCGTGCCGGTGGAGGGCGCCACCTGGCAGTCCCTGACGACGGCCAACGCCCGCCGCCTGCTGCCCCGCCGCCTCGCCTCCTGACCGCCGCCGCCCCGCCGGCCGACCTTCCGAGGAGCTCCCCGTGCCCCCGCACCCCGACCTCGCCGCGTTCCTCGCCCCGCCCGACCCCGCGGCCCTGCCGTTGCCGCCCGCCGCGCGTCCTGCCGACGGCGTACGGCTGCTGCGGGGCGTCCCGTACGCCGTCCGCGACGGCAGCCGCCCCCTGGAGCTCGACCTGTGGCTCCCCGAGGAACCGGCCGGCGGCCCGCTGCCCGTGGTCGTCTTCGTCCACGGCGGCGCCTGGCGCACCGGCCTGCGCGACGACGCGGGCCCGCGCTTCCGTACCTGGCGGCCGCACCCCTTCGCCCGGCTGGCCGAGGCCGGATTCGCCGTCGTCTGCCCCGACTACCGGCTCAGCGGCGAGGCCGTCTTCCCCGCCCAGCTGGACGACCTCACCGAGGTGCTGGCCTGGCTGCGCGCCCGCCGCGCCGAACTCGGCCTGGACGCGGACCGCGTGGCCGTGTGGGGCGAGTCCGCGGGCGGGCACCTCGCCGCCCTGCTCGCCCTCACCGCCGGCCCGGCCGTCCGCGGCTGCGTCGTCTGGTACGGCGCCACCGACCTCACCGCCGCGCCGCCGCACACCCCCGAGGCGATGCTCCTCGGCGCCCCCGCCGCCGACGTCCCCGAACGCGCCCGCGCCGCGAGCCCCGTCGCCCGGGTGGCCGCCGGTGCGCCGCCCTTCCTGATCCTGCACGGGGCCGAGGACACGATCATCCCCGCCGCCCAGGGGGAGGCCCTGGCCGCGGCGCTGCGGGCGGCGGGCGCGGAGGCGGACTTCCGGTCCGTCCCCGGAGCCGACCACCTGTGGACCGGGGCCGCGGAGGAGGACGTGGAGCGGTGCTTCACCGCGACCCTGGACTTCGCGCGCACCGTGGTGGCGCAGGACCTCGCGCGCACCGTGGCGGCGCGCCGCGCGGCACCGGACACCGCGGGGTAGCGGACGGCGGCGCGCCACCGGGACCCGGAGGGGCCGCGCGCCGGACCCGGCCTCCGGCGCGGCCGAAAGCCGGGGGCGCCGGCCCGCCCCGGCCCTCACAGGTGGCGGCGGCGGGCGGCGGCCTGCTCGTCGTACCGTGCGCGGGCCGCCGCGGCGCTCTCGCGGGCGGACACCTCCGCCACCGGCACGTCCCACCACGCCTGGGGCGGGGGAGCGGCCGGCGCCGGGTCGGTCTCCACGTACACGCAGACCGGGCGGCCGGCGGCGCGGGCCGCGGCCAGCGCCTCGCGCAGCTCGCCCACGGTCTTGGCGCGCAGCACCTCCATGCCGAGGCTGGCGGCGTTGGCGGCCAGGTCGACGGGGAGCGGGGTGGCGGTGAAGGTGCCGTCGGGGGCGCGGTGGTGGTAGGCGGTGCCGAAGCGTTCGGCGCCCACCGCCTCCGACAGGCCGCCGATGGAGGCGTAGCCGTGGTTCTGGACCAGGACCATCTTCACCGGCAGGTTCTCCTGCACGGCGGTGACGATCTCCGTCGGCATCATCAGGTACGTGCCGTCGCCGACCAGCGCCCACACGGGCGTGCCGGGGGCGGCCTGCTGCACGCCGAGCGCGGCCGGGATCTCGTAGCCCATGCAGGAGTAGCCGTACTCCAGGTGGTACTGGCGCGGGGAGCGGGCCCGCCACAGCTTGTGCAGGTCGCCGGGGAGCGAACCGGCCGCGTTGATCACCACGTCCTCGTCGCCCACCACCGCGTCCAGCGCGCCGAGCACCTGCGTCTGCGTCGGTACGGCGCTGTCGTCGGCGGCGTGGAAGGCCGTCTCGACGACCCGCTCCCAGCGCTCCTTCCCGGCGCGGTACTCCGCCTCGTACGCCGCGTCCACCCGGTGGCCGGCGAGCGCCTCCGCCAGGGCCGCGAGCCCGGCCCGCGCGTCGCAGACCAGGGTGCGCGCGGCGAGCTTGTGGGCGTCGAAGGCGGTGATGTTGAGGTTGAGGAAGCGGACGTCCGGGTGCTGGAAGAGGGTGCCGGAGGCGGTGGTGAAGTCGGTGAAGCGGGTGCCGACGCCGATCACCAGATCGGCGGTGCGGGCCAGGTCGTCGGCGACGGCGGTGCCCGTGTGGCCGATGCCGCCGAGGTCGGCGGGGTGGTCGTGGCGCAGGGAGCCCTTGCCGGCCTGGGTGGAGGCGACCGGGATGCCGGTGGCGTCGGCCAGCGCCTTCAGCGCGGTCTCGGCCTCGCTGTGGTGGACGCCGCCGCCCGCGACGATCAGGGGGCGCCGGGCGGCCCGGATCGTCCGGACGGCCCCGGCCAGCTCCGCCGGGTCGGGCGCGGGCCGCCGCACCGGCCAGACGCGCCGGGTGAAGAACTGCGCCGGCCAGTCGTACGCCTCCGCCTGCACGTCCTGGGGGAGGGCGAGGGTGACGGCGCCGGTCTCGGCGGGGTCGGCGAGCACGCGCATGGCGTTCAGCGCGGAGGGGATCAGGGCCTCGGGGCGGGTGATCCGGTCGAAGAAGCGGGAGACCGGGCGCAGGGTGTCGTTGACGGACACGTCGGCCGCGAGGGGGTGTTCGAGCTGCTGGAGCAGTGGGTCGCAGGGGCGGGTGGCGAAGGAGTCGCCGGGCAGGAGCAGGACCGGCAGGCGGTTGACGGTGGCGAGGGCGGCGCCGGTGACGAGGTTGGTGGCGCCCGGGCCGATCGACGTCGTCACGGCCTGCGCGGACAGGCGGTCCAGGTGGCGGGCGTAGCCGACGGCCGCGTGCACCATGGCCTGCTCGTTGCGGCCCTGGTGGTACGGCAGGGCCTCGCCGTGCTCGACGAGCGCCTGGCCGATGCCGGCCACGTTGCCGTGGCCGAAGATGCCCCAGACCCCGGCGATCAGGCGGCGCCGTACCCCGTCCCGCTCGGTGTACTGGGCGGACAGGAACCGCACCAGGGCCTGGGCGGTGGTCAGGCGGAGGGTGGGAGCGCTCATGCGGACCTCTCGGGTGCGGTGTAGAGGGGCAGGCGGGGGTCGACCGGCCGGTCCGGCCAGGTGGCGCGGACCCAGGCGTGGTCGGGGTGGTCGCGGATCAGCCAGGCGCGGTCGGGGTCCGGGCCCGCCATGACGTTGAGGTAGTACATGTGGTGGCCGGGCACCGCCATCGACGGCCCGTGCCAGCCGTCGGGGATCAGCACGACGTCCCCGTCGCGCACCTCGGCCAGGACGTCCGTGCCGCGGCCTCGCCCGGACGGGGAGACCCGCTGGTAGCCGAGGCCGGGGATGCCGTCGTGGGCGGCGAACTCGAAGTAGTAGATCTCCTCCAGGACGGACTCCTCGCCGGGGCGGTGCTCGTCGTGCTTGTGCGGCGGGAACGACGACCAGTTGCCGCCCGGGGTGATCACCTCCACCGCGATCAGCTTGTCGCAGGCGAAGACGTCCGCCGCGGCGAAGTTGTTGACCTGGCGGGAGCAGGCGCCGGTGCCGCGCAGCTCCACGGGGACGGCCGAGGCCGGGACGTGGCGGGCGGGCAGGCGGCGGGTGCAGCGGGCGCCGGCGAGCGCGAACCGCCCGCCGCCGGGGGAGTGGAGGGTGGCGCGGGCGTCGCGCGGGACGTACGCGAAGTCGCTGACGGCGTCGAACACGCCGGTGCGGCCGGCGAGGGGGAAGGTGCCGCTGCCGAAGTCGTCGTCGGCGGTGACCGTGCAGCCGCCGCTCAGCGGCAGGACGATCCACTCGCTGTCGCCGGTGCCGAAGGAGTGCGTGCCGCCGGGCGGCAGGCGCAGGACGCGCAGGCCGCTGTGGCCCCAGCCGGCCGTCTCGGGGGAGACGTCCACGGCGTACGGGCCGGCGGCGGCCCGGCCGGCGGGAAGGTGGTACGGACTGGTGGTCATCGGTGCCTCCTGGTCACGGGCGGGCCGGACCGCCCGCCGCGGGGCCGGTCACAGCAGGCCGACGGCCGTGTCGACCGCCTCTTCCACAGTGCCCCGGGCCGGGTAGAGCAGCGACCGGCCGGCGACCAGTCCCCGCACGGTGGGCAGCCGCAGCGCCTTGCGCCAGCGCTCGTAGACGGCCTCTCGGGCGTCGCCCGCACCGTCGGAGCCGCCCGTGCCGCCGACGTCGCCGCCGAGCAGGACCGCGGGCAGTGTGGAGGTCTCCAGGACCTCCGCCATGTCGTCGGGGTCGCGGGTGACGGGCAGTTTCAGCCAGGTGTAGGCGGAGGTGCCGCCCAGGCCCGAGGCGATGGCGATGGAGCGGGTGACCGCCTCCGCGGACAGGTCGGTGCGGAGGCGGCCCTCGCTCCGGCGGCACAGGAACGGCTCGACGAACACCGGCAGCCGGCGGGCGGCCATCGCATCGACCGCGCGGGCGGCGGACTCCAGGGTGGCCGGCGAGCCGGGGTCGTCGTAGTCGATGCGCAGCAGCAGCTTTCCCGCGTCGAAACGGAGCCGGGCGAGGTCCTTCGCGCGGTGGCCGGTGAAGCGGTCGTCCAGCTCGAAGGCGGCCCCGGCGAGGCCGCCGCGGTTCATCGAGCCCATGACGACCTTGCCGTCCAGGACGCCGAGCAGCAGCAGGTCCTCCAGGACGTCCGCGGTGGCCAGCACCCCGTCGACGCCGGGGCGGGACAGCGCGGTGCACAGGCGTTCCAGCAGGTCCGCCCGGTTGGCCATGGCCAGGCGGCGGTCGCCGACACCGAGGGCGCCGCGCGCCGGATGGTCGGCGGCCACGATCATCAGGCGCCCGCCGGCGCCGAGCAGCGGGCGCCGCACCCGGCGCCCGGCCGCCTCGGCGATCGCCTCCGGGTGCCGGGCCCTGACCGCGGTCAGGTCGGGGATGCCGATGCTCACGACGGGCTCCGTTCGACGCCGGTCCGGGAGGGGTGGGGATCGCCCCGACGCACGCTCCAGGTGTAGGTCCGGAGAGCCGACCCTGTCAATGCTTTGTTCTGACATTCGGACCTGCAGGCGCTTTGATGTCCTGACAAAGCCTTGACAGGGGGCGTGCCGAGGACTTGTATCCCCAGCCAGCGCACCGCGGATCCCCGGCCCCTTCTCCCTTCGCACAGTGAGGTGCAGGAAAGATGGACCGCTCTTCTCCCGCCCGCTCCCGCCGCCCCGCCTCCGCCCGCTCCCGTTTCCGCCGCCCCGCCCTCGCCCGCTCCCGCCGTACGGCTCCCGCACGCTCCCGCCGCACCGCCCCCGCCGTCGCCCTGGCCGCCGCCGCGGCGGCCCTGGCCCTCGCCGCCTGCTCCAGCGGCTCCGGCGGCAAGAAGGCCGAGGAGGACGGGCCGGACGCCTCCGCCGGCAAGGCGGCCGGCCCGCGCATGACGGTCGCCCTGATCACCCACCAGGCGCCCGGGGACACCTTCTGGGACATCGTCCGCAAGGGCGCCGAGGCGGCCGCCGCCAAGGGCAACGTCGAGCTGGTCTACTCCGCCGACCCCAACGCGGGCAACCAGGCCACCCTGGTGCGCAACGCCGTCGACCGGAAGGTCGACGGCATCGCGGTCACCCTCGCCAAGCCGGACGCCCTCGCCGGCGTGGTGGCCGAGGCCCGGCGGGCGGGCATCCCCGTCGTCGGCCTCAACTCCGGCCTGAGCGACTGGAAGCGGATGGGCCTGCTGGGGTTCTTCGGGCAGGACGAGTCCGTGGCGGGCGAGGCGTTCGGCAGGAAGCTCGACGAGGTCGGCGCCGAGAAGGCCGTCTGCGTGATCCACGAGCAGGGCAACGTCGGCCTCACCCAGCGCTGCGACGGCCTGAAGAAGACCTTCTCCGGCTCGGTCGAGAACCTCTACGTCAACGGCGCCGACATGCCGTCCGTGCAGTCGGCCGTCACCGCCAAGCTGACGCAGGACGGCGCCGTCGACCACGTCGTCACCCTCGGCGCGCCCTTCGCGAGGGCCGCGGTGCGGGCGGCGGCCGAGACCGGCGGCAGGGCGAAGGTCGCCACCTTCGACCTCGACAAGGAGCTGACCGGCGCCATCCGGCGGGGCGACGTCGAGTTCGCCGTCGACCAGCAGCCCTACCTCCAGGGCTACCTGGCCGTCGACGGCCTGTGGCTCTACGAACACAACGGCAACCACAGCGGCGGCGGCGAGCAGCCGGTGCTGACCGGCCCCGCCTTCGTCGACAAGACCAACGTCGAGCGGATCGCCCGCCACGCCGCGAAGGGCACCCGGTGACGAGCGGGGCCGCACCGGCGGCGAGCGCGCCGCGGACACCCGGCACCGGGTCCGCGGATGGGCGGACCGCCCGGCGCCCCCTGGCGCTGCGGCTGCTCACCCGGCCCGAGACCGGCGTGTTCCTCGGCGCGCTCGCGGTGTTCGTCTTCTTCCTGATCGCCGCCCCCGCGGTCCGCCAGGGCGGCTCGATGGCGACCGTTCTCTACCAGTCGTCCACCATCGGGATCATGGCGCTGCCCGTCGCCCTGCTGATGATCGGCGGCGAGTTCGACCTCTCCGCCGGCGTCGCCGTCGTCACCTCGGCGCTGACCGCGAGCATGCTCTGCTACCAGCTCACCCTCAACGTCTGGACGGGCGTGATCGCCGCCCTGCTCGTCTCCCTCTCCGTCGGCGCGTTCAACGGCTGGCTGCTGGTGCGCACGGGGCTGCCCAGCTTCCTCGTCACCCTCGGCACCTTCCTGATCCTGCAGGGCGCCAACCTCGCCGTCACCAAGCTCGTCACCGGAAACGTCGCGACCGACGACATCGGCGACATGGACGGCTTCGGCCAGGCCAGGGCCGTCTTCGCGTCCTCCTTCGGCATCGGCGGCGTCCAGGTGAAGATCACGGTGGTGTGGTGGCTGGTCTTCGCCGCGCTCGCCACCTGGGTGCTGCTGCGCACCAAGTACGGCAACTGGGTCTTCGCGGTCGGCGGCGACCGGGACAGCGCCCGCGCGGCCGGCGTCCCCGTGACCTTCACCAAGATCTCGCTGTTCATGCTGGTCGGCTTCGGCGCCTGGTTCGCCGGCATGCACCAGCTGTTCTCCTTCCGCACCGTGCAGTCCGGCGAAGGAGTCGGCCAGGAGCTCGTCTACATCGCCGCGGCGGTGATCGGCGGCTGCCTGCTGACCGGCGGACAGGGTTCCGCCGTCGGCCCCGTCTTCGGCGCCTTCATGTTCGGCATGGTGAACCAGGGCATCGTCTACGCCGGATGGAACCCCGACTGGTTCAAGGCCTTCCTCGGCGCGATGCTGCTGGGTGCCGTCCTCGTCAACCTGTACGTCCGCCGTACGGCGGCCCGGAGGTGATCGCACATGGCCGAGGGTGACCGGCCCGTCGTCGAACTGCGCGGCGCCGGCAAGTCCTACGGCGCCCTGCGCGCCCTGTACGGCGTCGACCTCGCCGTCCGTCCGGGCCGGGTGACCTGCGTGCTCGGCGACAACGGCGCCGGCAAGTCCACCCTCATCAAGATCATCTCGGGGCTGCACCGGCACACCGAGGGCGAGCTCCTCGTCGACGGCCGGCCGGTGCGCTTCGCCTCCCCGCGCGAGGCCCTCGACCGGGGCATCGCCACCGTCCACCAGGACCTGGCGACCGTCCCGCTGATGCCGGTGTGGCGGAACTTCTTCCTCGGCTCCGAACTCACCCGGGGCCCCTGGCCCCTGCGCCGCCTCGACATCGCCCGCATGAAGCGGACCGCCGACGGGGAACTGCGCCGCATGGGCATCGCCCTGGACGACCTGGAGCAGCCCCTCGGCACCCTCTCCGGCGGCCAGCGCCAGTGCGTCGCCATCGCCCGCGCCGTCCACTTCGGCGCCCGCGTCCTCGTCCTCGACGAGCCGACCGCCGCCCTCGGCGTCAGACAGTCCGGCGTGGTGCTCAAGTACATCGCCGCCGCCCGCGACCGCGGCCTCGGCGTCGTCCTCGTCACCCACAACCCCCACCACGCCTTCCTGGTCGGCGACCACTTCCACGTCCTGCGCCTGGGCACCCCCGAACTGTCCGCCGCCCGCGGCGAGATCACCCTCGACGACCTGACCCACCACATGGCGGGCGGCGCCGAACTCGCCGCCCTGCGGCACGAGCTGGCGCGGACCGGCGGCACCGGCGCCGGCACCGGGGAGCCGCCGCGAGAACGGGAACCGGAGCCGGCCACGCCCTCCGCCGGCCCGTCGGCCACGCCCCCCGCGGGTCCGCCGTCCGCACCCTTCACCGGCCCGCCGCCCGCGCCCCCCGCCGCCCCGCTGGAAGGAACGCCCTGACATGCCCGCAGCCCTGGACCGCATCCGCGTCGGCTCCGCCCCCGACTCCTGGGGCGTCTGGTTCCCCGACGACCCCCGGCAGGTGCCCTGGCCGCGCTTCCTCGACGAGGTCGCCGAGGCCGGGTACGCCTGGATCGAACTCGGCCCCTACGGCTACCTCCCCACCGACCCGGCCCGGCTCACCGACGAGACGGCCCGGCGCGGCCTGCGGGTGTCGGCGGGCACCGTCTTCACCGGCCTGCACCGCGGCCCGGCCGTCTGGGACGCCACCTGGGAGCACGTCGCCGAGGTCGCCGCGCTCACCCGGGCGACGGGCGCGCGGCACCTCGTCGTCATCCCGTCCTTCTGGCGCGACGACAGGACCGCCGAGATCCTGGAGCCGCCGGAGCTGACGCGCGAGCAGTGGACCCACCTCACCCGGGGCATGGAACGGCTCGGCCGGCGGGTCAGGGAGACCTACGGCCTGGACATCGTCGTCCACCCGCACGCCGACACCCACCTCGACACCGAGGAGCACGTCACCCGCTTCCTCGACGCCACCGACCCCGGCCTGGTCGGCCTCTGCCTGGACACCGGCCACTACGCCTACTGCGGCGGCGACAGCGTCAAGCTGATCGAGACCTACGGCGAACGCATCGGCTACCTGCACCTCAAGCAGGTCGACCCGGAGGTCCTCGCCGAGGTACGGGCGAACGGCATCCCCTTCGGGCCGGCCGTGCAGCGCGGGGTGATGTGCGAACCGCCCTCCGGGGTGCCCGACCTGGCCCCGGTCCTGGCCGCCGCCCAGAGGCTGGGCGTGGACCTCTTCGCCATCGTCGAACAGGACATGTACCCCTGCGAGCCGGACCGGCCGCTGCCCATCGCGGTGCGCACCCGCCGGTTCCTGCGCTCCTGCGGCGCCTGACGGCCCGGGCGGGCGGCCCGGGCCCGCGCACACCTGCCGGACACCCCCGGCGGAGGCACCACGCCTACGGCTGCTCCACGGCGGCCCACGTGCCGTGCTCCGCCGACCGCGCCATCGCGTCCAGTACGGCCGCGCTGTGCACGGCGTCCCGCAGGGTCGCCCCGTACGGGGTGCCCTCCGCGACGGAGCGCAGGAAGCGGTACGCCTCGATCACCTTCAGGTCGTCGTAGCCCATGGCGTTGGCGGCGCCCGGCTGGAAGGCGGCGAACTCGCCGTCCCCCGGACCGGCGAACACCGTGCTGACCGGCTGGTCCTGGTAGGCCGTCCCCCGGCTGACACCCAGTTCGTTCATGCGGCGGAAGTCCCAGAACACCGCGCCCCGGGTGCCGTGCACCTCGAAGCCGTAGGTGTTCTGCTCGCCGACCGAGACCCGGCAGGCCTCCAGCACGCCGCGCGCGCCGGAGGCGAAGCGGAGCAGGCAGCCGACGTAGTCCTCGTTCTCGACCGGGCCGGGCACGCCGCCCGCGGCCCGGGCGTGACCGGCGGTGGCCGCCGCCGGGCGTGCCCGCTCGGGCACGAAGACCGCCGTGTCGGCGGTCACGGCCGTGATGGCGCCGAGCAGGAACCGGGCCAGGTCGGCGCCGTGCGAGGCCAGATCGCCGAGCACCCCGCTGCCGCCGCGCTCCCGCCGGTAACGCCACGTCAGGGCGGACTCCGGGTGGGCGGCGTAGTCGCTGAACAGGCGGATGCGCGCATGCGTCACGGTGCCGATCTCCCCGGCGGCGATCAGGTCACGGGCCGTCTCCACCGCGGGCGCGTTGCGGTAGTTGAAGCCGACCGCGCCCTGGACGCCGGCCCGCGCGACCGCGTCCGCCACCGCGCGGGCGTCCCCGACGCCCAGGCCCACCGGTTTCTCGATCCACAGGTGCTTGCCGGCCTCGGCCATCGCCACGCCGATCTCGCGGTGCAGGAAGTTCGGCGCGGTGACGCTGACCGCCCGTACCCGCGGGTCGGCGGCCACCTCGCGCCAGTCGCGGGTCGCCGAGGCGAACCCGAACTGCGCGGCGGCCTCCTCGGCCCGCCCCGGCACCTCCTCGGCGACGGTCACCAGTTCCGGGCGCAGGGGGAGGAGCGGGTAGTGGTGGCGGACCCGGGCGTAGGCCCGGGTGTGGACCCGGCCCATCCAGCCGAATCCGACGACGGCGACACCGAACGCGTCCACGAGAACCCACCACCTCCGGATCGGTCCACCGGCACGGTCTGTCCGGTCCACCCTGGGCGCGGTTTCCCGCCACGTCAACGACCACGGCCCGCACACGCGGCCCGCCGTCCCCCGGACCCCGCCCGGCAGGGAGCGCCCCGGGCTCCGCCCGGCACGGATCGTCCCCGGGCCCTGCCCCGCCCGGCCCGGACCGGTCACCGGACGCCGGCCGATGCCTCGGCCACCCGCGTCGTGCGCCCCTCGCGAGAGGCGGGGAACGGCGCGGCAGCCGGCCCGGGCCCGCCGGGCCATGGACACCCGGCGGACGACCGGGGCCGCGGCGGAACGCGCCGTCAGGACCCGTCCCGGGCCGCCCGCCACTCCGGCGCGAGCACCGACCAGACCTCCATGTCGTAGCGCTTCCCGCGGTACAGGAAGCCCTCCCGCAGGACGCCGTCCTTGCGCATGCCGAGCCGCCGGGCCACGGCGATGCTCGCCTCGTTCTCCGCCGCGACCAGCCACTCCACGCGGTGCACGCCCCGTTCCTCGACGGCCCAGTCGATAAGGAGGCGCGCCGCCCGGGTCACCAGTCCCCGGCCCACCGCCGACGGCTCCAGCCAGCAGCCCGCCTCGGCCGTGCCCTGCGCGAGGTCCATCGTCCGGAAGAGGACCCCGCCGACCAGTGCGCCGTCCGCCCAGATGCCGTGGATCCGCCCGGTGTCGGCCACCGCCTTCTCCGCGTACGCCCGCAGGAACGCGCGGCTCGACTCCAGGTCGGTGACGGCGTCCGCCAGGCCGACGTACCGCCCGATGAAGTCCCGTCCCCGGTCGATGTGGGCGAGGAACTCCCCGGCCCGCCACGGTTCGAGCGGACGCAGTTCCGCGCCGTCGTCACCCAGGGATATCGCGTACATGTTGATGACCCTCCACGTTGTCGGACCGCTGCGGAACGCGGGGGGATCTTCTCACGGTGACGGGCCGGGTCAGCCGAGATCGATCGCGTACGCCTTCCGCAGCGTCTCGTGCACCGTCCACGTCGTACGGTCGCCCTCGCGCAGGACGGCCATGTCGCCGGGGCCGACCGTCAGCGTCGGGCCGTCCTCGACCTCGATGGTGGCCGATCCGCTGATCACGACGAACAGCTCGTCGGCCTCGGTGTCGGTGACGACGCCCGGCGTGATCTGCCAGACGCCGCGCACCCGGCGGCCGTCCGGCGACTCCCAGACCACCTTGCCGGTCACCTCGGGTGCCCCGGACACGATCTGCTCGGGGGCGAGGGGCTCGGGTTCGAGCTCGGCGTCGGGGATGTGGAGAACGAAGCTGTGGTCCAGGTCCATGCCCCGACCCTAGGCGGGGGAGTGCCGCCGCGGGGGCGACAGGTTGTGCCGAATCCGGCGGGGCGCCCGGACACTTCGTCGTGCGTACGGGAAGGCGCATCGGCGCAATGTGGTCGACGAAATTGTTGACAATTTTGTTTGGCTGGATTTACGCGCGACAGGTACTCACCCAGGGAGGGCACGCATGCCGGAACAAGCCCGTCCGGGCACCGGAGAGCAGGCCAAACAGCATGCGCTCGCGCGACTGCGGCAGGCGATCCTGCGCGGCGAGATGGCACCGGCCCAGCGGCTGGTGGAGAACGAACTCGCCGAGCAGTTCGGTGTGACACGGGCCGGCATCCGGGCCGCGCTGATCGATCTGGAGGCGCAGGGACTGGTCGAGCGGATCCGCAACCGCGGCTCGCGGGTGCGGGTGGTGACCGCGGAGGAAGCGGTCGCCATCACCGAGTGCCGCATGGCCCTCGAAGGACTGTGCGCGGCCAAGGCGGCCGTCGCGGCCAGCGACGAGCAGCTGGACGAACTGACCGGACTCGGCGTGGCGATGAGCAAGGCGGTGGCCGACGGCGAGCCGTTGGCCTACTCCGACCTCAACCACGAACTGCACACCCGCATCCGGGAGTTCTCCGGCCAGCGGACGGCCGTGGAACTGCTGGAGCGGCTCGACGCCCAGCTCGTGCGCCACCGCTTCCGGCTGGCGCTGCGCCCGGGGCGTCCCCGGCAATCCCTGAACGAGCACCTGGCCGTGATCGAGGCGATCCGGGCCAGGGACCCGCAGGCAGCCGAGGCGGCCGTCCGCGCCCACCTCACCTGCGTGATCGAGGCGCTGCGCGGCTGAGCCGGCGTGCCGTACGCCGGGGCCGACGCGCCGTGCGCCGGAACCGGTGCGCCGTGCGCCGAGGATCGCGAGGAGGCGGGCGCGAACCTGTCCATCAAGGAGATGTGAGCATGACGTACGGCAACGCGCCTGCCGCGGCCCCACGGTCCACCCTCGTGGTCACCGCGCACGCGGGGGACTTCTGTGGCGGGCGGGCGGAGCCGTCGCCCTGGTCGCCGCACGCGGGGAGAAGGTCACCATCGCGTGCCTGACCTTCGGTAAGCGCGGCGAGTCCGCCAGGGCCTGGCGCGAGGGGAGGACGCTGGAGGAGATCAAGGCGATCCGCCGGGAGGAGGCCGAGAAGGCCGCCGCCCCGCCGGGCGGCCGAGGACACGGGAGGCCCTCCCCGCCCGGTGGGGAACGCGGGGGCCGGAGGGGCGCGGGCGACGGGTGGCGGAGGAACGCGGGCGACGGGCGGCGGAGGAGCGCGGGCGACGGGCCGGGCCGGCCGCGAGCCGCGGCCGGCGGCGCGACCTCACCGCCACAGAGGCGGCCCGCCGCCCTCCCCGTGGAGACGGAGGGGGCGGCGGGGCTTCGTCCGCGGGGCGGCCTGCGCCTCAGCGCCCCCGGCGGGACAGCCAGGCGGCCGTCAGGGCGCCGGAGACGTTGTGCCAGACGGAGAACACCGCGGCCGGCAGCGCCGCCAGCGGACTGAAGTGGGCGGTGGCCAGCGAGGCCGCGAGCCCGGAGTTCTGCATGCCCACCTCGAATGCCATGGCCCGGCTGGCCGGCTCGCCGAGCCGGGCGACGCGCCCCGCGCCGTACCCCAGCGCCAGGCCCAGGCCGTTGTGCAGCACGACGGCGACGAAGACCAGCGCGGCGGCCGACTTGATGGCGTCGGCGCTGCCCGCCACCACCACGGCCACGATCACGGCGATCGTCAGCGCGGACAGCCACGGCAGCACCGGCAGCGCCCGCTGCACCCACCGGCCCGCGACGAGCCGGACCACGAGGCCCGCCAGCACCGGCAGCAGCACCGTCTTGAGGATGTCGGTCACCATCGAACCGGCGTCGACCGGGAGGTACTCACCGGCCAGCAGCAGCGTCAGCGGCGGGGTCACCAGCGGGGCGACAAGGGTGGAGACGGTGGCGACGGAGACGGACAGGGCGACATCACCGCGCGCCAGGTACGTCACCACGTTGGAGGCGGTGCCGCTGGGGGCGCAGCCGACGAGGATCACGCCGGCGGCCAGCTGCGGCGGGAGCTGGAGCAGATGGGCGACGGCCCAGCCCAGGCCCGGCATGATGACGTAGTGCGCGACCAGCCCGAGGGCCACCGCCCAGGGCCGTTGGGCGACTCCGCGGAAGTCCTGCGGGGTCATGGTGATGCCCATGCAGAACATCACGACACCCAGCAGGTACGGCACCGCCTCGCTCCCGCCGGAGAAGGTCCCCGGGAGCAGCAGCCCCAGGGCGCCGGCCACGAGGACGAGGACCGGGAAGAGGGTGACGGCACGCCGCGCGGAGCGATCGCCGGAGGCGTCATGGCCATGGTGTTCGAGTTGTTCGGTTCGCACCGTGCGAGGTAACGCCTGGTCACGGGGATGACGCAAGACCGTCTCGCGATGCGATCACCGGACGGGCCGCACTCCGTACGGGTGACGCCGCCGCGGCCCGCACCGCCGGTGCGAGGGCCGGTGCCGTCCCGACCGGTCATCCGCATGAGGTAGGCTTGACCTGTGTTGATCACGCGGTTCGCCGCGTGAGGCACATCGGGACGTGGCGCAGCTTGGTAGCGCACTTGACTGGGGGTCAAGGGGTCGCAGGTTCAAATCCTGTCGTCCCGACTCGTGAGAGTCACAGATCAGGGCCGGTTTCGGAGACATCCGAAACCGGCCCTTGACCGTGTCTGGGGACCAGTGGGGGACCGGCGCTGCTTGACCGGTGTCAGCGGGTGAGGGCGATCGGGCTCGGGGCGAGCGCGGGGCGCGGACCGCGCCGAGGTGTGCGGAGAGTGCTGCGCCGACGGTCGTGATCTTGTGGACGTCCGGGTGGAGATGGCGCCGGGTGGTGAGGGAGCCGTGGCCGGGCTTGGTGACGACGTCGTCCCGGTGGGTCGCACCCCGGCGTCGAGCCTCTGCGGCCTGCTGCCGGGCCGCTGCCGCCTCCGCTCTGGCCCTGCCCTGGTCCTCCGCAGCGGGATCCGGCAGCTCGTCCCCGGCCGGGTACACGGCCTGCCTGCGGTGGACGTTGCGCTGGTGGGCAAGCGGTCATTCACGGTGCGTCCCGGCGCCTGGTCCACGTCATGCCGAATGCCGTCGGCTGCCGGTCCTGTCGCTCGGAGCAAGCCGTTCTCGTTCGACGGCGTCGAGAGCATCGATGAGGATCGTCATGCCTTCGTCTGCTTCCTCGTCGTCCAACGTCAGCGGCGGAGCCATCCTCAGCGTGCTGCCGTGCAGTCCCCCCTTGCCGACAAGAAGGCCTCGTCTCCTGGTTTCCTCCAGCACGGTAGCCGCTGCCGTCGGGCTGTGTTTCCCCGTCGCCGGCTCGATCAGGTCGATGGCGAACATGAAGCCCTTGCCCCGTACGGCGCTGACCATGGGCAGTCGCTCGGCGGCCGTGCGCAGGGCGGCGATCATCTTCGTGCCCAATCGGTGCACGTGGGCCTGCAGGTGATGGCTGAGCAGGTAGTCGAGGGTGGCGTTTGCGGCCGTGGTCGACAAGGGGTTGCCACCGAAGGTCGAGATGCCCTGAGCGGGGAGGGAGTCGAGCAACTCCCCTCGTGCGACGACGCCGCCGATCGCGAATCCGTTGCCGAGCCCCTTGGCGAACGTCATGGCGTCAGGGGTGACGCCATGGGCCTGGATACCCCAGAACGACTCGCCGGTCCGGCCCCAGCCCGTCTGCACCTCGTCCGAGATGAGGAGGATGCCCCGGTCGTCCAGGACTTCCTTGAAATCCTTGAACAGGCCGTCGGGTACGGCGGTGAAGCCGCCGACTCCTTGTATGGGCTCGGCGATGAGGCAGGCGACGTCGCTCGCCAGTGCGGTGTCGAGGCAGTCGCGCAGGTCCTCGACGCAGAACCTCGCGTATGCCTCGTCGGTCAGCCAGGGGAAACTCTCCCGGTCCGTGCCGTGCAGGTAGTGCACGTTCAGGGGGGAGAGCGAGGAGTTCTTCCACCTGCGGTTCCCGGTGACCGCGGACGCTCCGTACGACCGGCCGTGATAGCTGTTGCGCAGGGCCAGGACTTGGTCGGAGCCGCGTGCGTGGGTGGCCAGGAGAAGCGCCGTTTCGTTGGCCTCGGTACCGGAGTTGGTGAAGAAGACCTTGGCGTCCGGCAGGCCGGACAGCTTCGTGATCTTCTCGGCCAGCTCCACCTGCGAGCGGATCAGGTACAGGGTGGATGTATGGACGATGCCGGTGCTGAGCTGGCGTTCCACCGCTTCGCGGACCTCTTGGACGTCGTATCCCAGCATGTTCGTGAGGATGCCGCCGAAGAAGTCCAGGTAGCTCTTCCCGTCGGCGTCGAAAACACGGCAGCCCTTGCCGCTGAGGATCTCCAGAGGCTGCTCGTAGTAGGGGGACACCCAGGCCGGCATGACGGCCTGATGCCTGGTGAACAGATCGGACACGGCGGGGTCTCACTTTCCTGTCGAGGTACGCATCGAGAGGAGCCGCAGCAGGCACAGCAGGCCGACGGGCTCATGGCGATCGTGCGCGACGCATGAGGCGTGCCGCCCGGTGAGGAGGCGGGCGCGTCGGTGCTGCGATCCGGCTCTGGAGAGTCGGCTCGAAGCGTGGTCAACCACCGTGCGCCGAAAAGGGCTTGGGGCACGGTGGTTCACGTCTGGCATCCGGCGGTTATGACCTACGCCACCTTGACACCGTCCAGTCAGCCCGTGCAAGCATTATCGCTATACGGATTAAATATTCCGCATTGCGGAAGACATGACGAAGCTCCGCTGACTGCCGTCCCAGCACGAGAGCCGCCCGGGCGGACGTGCGGGGGCTTGCGCACTCCTGGGGACCACCGCTGCCGCGTGTCCTGTCCAAGACCGCCTCGAGAAGGAGAGCCCTGACTTGCGTTCCATGCTGAAGTCCAAGATCCACCGAGCCACCGTCACGCAGGCCGACCTGCACTACGTGGGGTCCTTGACCATCAGCAAGGACCTCATGGAGAGCGCCGACCTGCTGCCCGGCGAAAAGGTCGACATCGTCGACATCGACAACGGCGCACGCCTGAGCACCTATGTGATCGAGGGCCCCGCGGGCGAAGGCACCATCGGGATCAACGGTGCGGCGGCTCGCCTCATCCAGCCGGGCGACCTCGTCATCATCATCGCGTACACGACAGTCAGTGACGAGGAAGCCCGCCGGCTCAAGCCCCGGATCGTGTTCGTCAACGAGAAGAACCAGGTGATCAGCGAGGGAAGCGACCCGGCCGAGGCACCGGAGGGCTCCGGCCTGCTCCGCGGTGACCTCGCGGCCTCCTGAAGACCGCTGATCGAACGCCACCGCTTCATACCCGCGGCAACGCGTCCCCCCACCCGGAGTTCCGGTGACACTGAGAGGTACTTCATGAGCGCGAACAGCGTCGAGCGCACAGCAGTCGTGACCAACGCCCTGTCCCGTCACTACGACGTGGTCGCAGAGGCCGCCAGGATCATGGGGCGGCAGTCGGCAGTGCCCGAGGGGGAGTTCGAGCCCGGCTTCGAACTGCCCGAGCTGAGCACGGAGATGGAGCAGTACTTCGCTGCCTCGGACGTGGCCCTGGGGGAGCTCGGCGAGTACCGGGGCCGCCGTCTCACGCTGCTCGACATGATGCGCAACCCCCACACCCGGACGACGAAGACCTTCGCCTCCCTGGTGATGGTGGCCCGGGCCGTGCACCACATCCAGACCACCGGTGAACGCATCCTCATCCTCACCCCGTCGTCGGCGAACAAGGCCACCGCCCTGCGCGACGCGGTCTGGCGCGCCATCGACGCGGGACTCGTCACCCGTGACCAGCTGCGCATCGCGGTCATCGTGCCCACCGCCTCCCAGCCCAAGCTCTGGTCCTCACCGCTCAGCACGGATCCCGACCTGCGCCGACGGAACCCGGTCATGGTGTACGACGGCCCGGAGCGCGCATCCGTCAAGGATCTCGCCCGCGCCTTCATGGACAAGTACGCGTCGGTGATCGAGGAGGACTGCACCCTCAAGATCTGGTACACGCTGAACATCGCGAACTACAAGGTGGCCGACGCCGTTCGCGCCGCCGTGGAGGACGAGTTCTTCACCGGCGCGGACAGCGGGTCCCGGCTCCACGCGCACTCGGTGTCCAGCGCCTACGGGCTTCTCGGTCACCATGCCGGCCACCGGCTCCTCGGCGACCTCCGGGAACGCCCCGCCACCGAGGCTCCGCGTTATCTCCTGGTGCAGCACCTGGACACCCCGGACATGGTGCTGCATCTGCGCAACGGCTCCTTCTCCCGGGACAACATCCCGCCGTACACCTACGACCCGGTCACCGGCCTGCACCACCAGGAAACGGACCCGCACTTCCCGTTCACCACGGCGGACCCGGACGAGACGCTCGAGACGACCTTCTACACCCACACGCCCGTGACGTCGGACGAGATGACGTCGATCATCCGTACCAACGGCGGAGACGGGATCGTCGTCTCGCTCCACGAATGCATCACGCGGTATCCGCAGATCCGGACGATGCTGGCACGCGCCGGCGTCCAGCTGCCCGCAGACCTGCGGGCACTGCGCGAATGGTCGCTGGTCATGGCCCTCACCGGCGTACTGAACGCCATCGACCGGGACCTGGTCGCCCCCGGCGAGGACATCCTCGTCCACGGCAGCGGGTGCTACGCGCAGCAGGACTACCGAACGCTGTCCCGTGCGGAACTCACCGAGGTCTACGACGTCGAGACGGCGTGTGACGTCATCCGTACCGCAGTATCGGCCTGACCGTGCAGCGGGCAAGCCGGTCGCCGGAGAGGGGAACCATGCCTCAGGGTGCCGCAGGCGGTGCGTCCGCCGAAGAGGACGCCGTCCTGGCAGCCGTGACCATCCGGGGGCAGGTGGAAACGGAAGAGCTGGTGGTGCGCTATGCGGGCGCTCCCGAAGGGCTCACCTACCTGCTCCCCCACGTCAAGGACCACTTCTTCACGGAAGTCACCGAGACGGAAGAGCGGCGTGTGGGGTCACCGCAGGCGCTGACGGACCCGCAGGACGCCGACATCCTGCTGTCCGGGGCGCCGCTGGAACAGATCCGCGCCCTCCCCGCGGACAGGTCCGTGGTGGCCCCGTTCCGGATCCACATGATCTGCGATGTGCGCGGTGGCGCGGAGGAAGCCTTCAACCGCGTGGCGGCCAAGGAGCGGCGCAACATCAGGCGCTGCCTGCGGCAGCAGGGCTACACCTACACCTTCGCCACCGGGGACGACGCCTTCATCGCCTTCTACGACGAGATGTACCTGCCCACCATGGACGTGCGGCACTCGAAGCAGGCCCGCACGGTGGAGCGTGAGCGCGCCCTGCACGACATCTTCCGACGCGGACTGCTGATGCTCGTCAGTGACCGGGACGGAACGGCCGTCGGAGGAGCCGCCTGCCGCGTGGACCGGGATGCGCGCACCCTGCACGTGAGACTCATGGGAGTGCGAGGTGGCGACGTCGGCCTGCTCAAGCTCGGCGTCGTCCGCGCGACCTACGGCTTCCTCATCCAGTGGGCGGCGGAGAACGACTTCGACTGGATGGACCTTCAGGGCTGCGAGCCGTTCCTGACGAAGGGAACCATGCAGTCCAAGAGCCTGCTCGGCGCCCGCGCCGTGATCCCCGACATCCCCCTGGGGCGGCTGGCGCTACGGCTGCAACCCGTCCGCGACACCCCCGCGGTGCGCACCAGCCTGGTGCGCAACCCCTTGTTGATCCACGGCGAAGACGGAGCGTCCGTGGGCGTGGGGTACTTCCAGGACGCCACCCGGTCCCCGCGCACCGACCTGCCCCACCCAAAGCTCGGTGTGGAATTCGTCCGCCACCTCGACCTGGACGAACTGTTCACCCCGGGAACGTGACACGGCGCCCGAGCGCCATCAGCGGTCAACAGAAAGGTGCCTCATGCGCGTCGGCGTCGTCGTACTGCCCGAGCATCGATGGGAGCAGGCCAGAGCCGTGTGGCGTGGCGTCGAGGACATGGGCTTCGACCACGCCTGGACCTACGACCATCTGTCCTGGCGTTCCCTGCGCGAGGGCCCGTGGTTCGGCACCTACGCCACACTCACCGCCGCGGCCACGGTGACCGAACGCATCCGCCTGGGCACCCTCGTCACCTCTCCGAACTTCCGGCACCCGGTGACCTGGGCCAAGGAGATCATGTCGATCGACGACATCTCCGGTGGCCGGGTCATCGCCGGCATCGGCGCAGGCGGCGGCGGATACGATGCCGAGGTGCTGGGGCAGGCGCAGCTCAGCGCGCGGGAGAAGGCGCTGCGGTTCCACGAGTTCGTCGAGCTCGCCGACGGACTGCTCAGGCGGGAGACGCACGACTACGAAGGGCGCTTCTACACCGCCAGGGGTGCTCGGATGGCACCCGGCTGCGTTCAGCGCCCGAGAGTGCCGTTCGCCATCGCCGCCACCGGTCCGCGAGGGCTCCGGCTCGCCGCGCGCTTCGGGCAGATGTGGGTGACCAACGGCGACCCGAAGAGGTTCGCCGCCGTCCCGGAGGCCGAATCCCTGCGTCTCATCCGCGACCAGCTGCGGCAGTTCGGTCTGGCCTGCGAGGAGGCCGGGCGGGACGTCGCCGAAGTGGCGACCATGGTCAACGGCAGTGTGGTGGGTGAGGAGCCACTCGCCTCGGTGGAAAGGTTCGTCGACTTCGCCGGCTCGTGCGCGCAGGCCGGTTTCACGGATCTCACCGTGCACTACCCGCGGCCCGAGGGCCCGTTCGCCAGTGACCTCCGCGTCTTCGAACGCATTGCACGCGATGCCCTGCCCGTGGTGCGGCGCATGCAACCGGCGCCTCCTCGTGGCACGGCGGCGGACACAGAGAAGTGCAGCGGAAGGGAGAACTGACATGTGCGGTGTGGTCGGATGGGTGGACTTCCACCGGGACCTGCGCAAGGAACACATCACGATCGAAGCGATGACGCGGAGCCTGGAGTCCCGGGGTCCCGACGGGGCGGGGACGTGGACGAGTCCGTACGCCGCCCTCGGCCACCGGCGCCTGGCCGTCATCGACCTCGACGGCGGGCAGCAGCCCATGGTCGCCGAAACCGGGTCACGCGGGGAGAACCTCGTGCTCGTGTACAACGGCGAGATCTACAACTACCGCGAGCTGCGGCAGGCCCTGGCGCGCCGGGGGCACGTCTTCGCGTCGGCTTCCGACACCGAAGTCGTTCTGCGCGCCTACCAGGAATGGGGCGCTCAGTGCGTCGAGCACCTCAACGGCATGTTCGCCTTCGCGGTATGGGACGCGGTGCGCGAGGAGCTCTTCCTGGCACGTGACCGTATGGGGATCAAGCCGCTCTACTACGCGGAGCACGAGGGCGGACTGCTCTTCGCCTCGGAACCCAAGGGGATCTTCGCCCACCCCACGTTCGAGGCCCAGGTCGACGAGGACAAGCTTCCGATCCTGCTCAATCCGCGTCTCGCGGTGCCGGGTGAGACCCCGCTGCACGGCGTGCGCGAGGTCAAGCCGGCGCACGTCGTACGGATGGACCGGCGCGGGATCCACGAGTACCCCTACTGGCGGCTGGTCAGCCGCGAGCACACGGACAGTCTGGATGTCACGGTCAAGACCGTCCGTGAACTGCTGGAGGACATCGTCGCCCGGCAAACGGTCGCCGACGTACCCGTGTCCTCCATGCTCTCCGGCGGCCTGGACTCGACCGCGGTCTCGGCCCTCGCCGCACGTGCCCTCGCGCGCCGGTCCGACGCGCCGTTGCAGACGTTCTGCGTCGGATACGAGACCGATGAGGAACACTTCCGGCCCACCGCGCTGCGGCCCGAGGCGGACACCCCCTACGCGCGCATCGCGGCCGAGTTCATGGGCAGCCGGCACCGCGACGTCATCCTTCCGACCGACCGGATGGCCGAGACCCTGCCGATCGTGCGGCGCGCCCGTGACCTGCCGAGCCTGGGCCAGTTCGACACGTCGATCTACCTGCTGTTCAAGGAGGTCCGCAAGCACGCCACCGTGGCGCTGACCGCTGAGGCCGCGGACGAGGTGTTCGGCGGCTATCCGTGGTTCCACGACGAGAAGACCGTCTGGCAGGACACCTTCCCCTGGATGGGCGACGCCCCGCGCCTGGCCGACTGCCTCGCCCCCGACGTCCAGCGCAGGGTTCGTCCCCTGGAGGCCGAACGGGACCGCTATCACACCCTGCGCGCCCAGGTGCCCCGGCTTCCCGGCGAGACCGGCCTGAACGCCCGCATGCGCGAGGTCCTCCACTTCAGTCTCGCCGGACCTCTGCAGTCCCTGCTGGACAAGAACGACCGCATGAGCATGGCGGTGGGGCTGGAGACGCGGGTGCCGTTCTGCGACCACCGGCTCATCGAGTACGTGTGGAACGTGCCCTGGACGATGAAAACCGCCGACGGCCGCGAGAAGAGCCTGCTGCGGATGGCCGCGGGCGACGTGGTGCCGCCACAGACCCTGCAGCGGAAGAAGAGCGGCTATCCAGGCACGCATGACCCAGCCTATGAGGCGGCGGTCCACTCCGAAGTGGACCGGATCCTCGGTGACCACTCCTCCCCCCTGCACGGCCTGCTCGACCGTGGCCGGGTGGACGCCCTGCGAAGCGGCGGTCAGCAGACCATGACGCTCCTCAATTCGGCGCACCTGCTGCTTCCCCTGATCGAGATCGACGCATGGATGCGTGACTACCGCATCGGCATTCGCTGACATCCACGACAAGGAGTGACATGTCCCAGGCCCAGAAGGCCGGTGGAAGAGGACTGCTGGCGGTCCTGCTCACGGGGCAGCTGATGGCCAATGTGGACACCGCCATCATCTATGTGGCCGCTCCGTCCATCCAGTCCGGGCTGCACGCCTCGGGCGCCCAGCTGGAGCTGGTGGTGTCGGGCTACGTTCTGTCCTATGCGGTGCTCCTGGTCACCGGCGCCCGGCTCGGAGACTCTTACGGCCATCGCCGGATCTTCCTGGCCGGCCTCGCTCTGTTCACCGCGACGTCGCTGGCGTGCGGCATCGCTCCCGAAGCCGGCTTCCTTGTCGTCGCGCGCATTCTGCAGGGAGCGGGTGCCGCACTGATGGTTCCCCAGGTCCTCATAGGGATCCAGCGCCACTTTTCGGGCGCCCTGCGGGCCCGTGCCCTCGGCGCCTACGCGCTGACGCTCGGCGGGGCCGCCGTAGGAGGTCAGGTGCTCGGCGGGTTGCTCACTTCCCTGCACACGGCGGACAGCTGGAGGCTGATCTTCCTCATCAATGTGCCGGTGGGCGTGTCCCTCTTCCCCCTCGCCCGGCGTCTGCTGCCCGCGCCCGATTCCGGCGCGCGGGCCGCGGCGCGTCTCGACGTCAGGGGCACGGTCACGCTGTCGGCCGCTCTGCTGCTGACGACCGTGCCCCTGATCGTGGGCCGCGAGCACGGCTGGCCGGCCTGGTCCTGGTGGTGCATGGCCGTCGGCGTCGTGGCCGGCGGTCTCTTCCTCCTGGTGGAACGCCGGGTGAAACGGCAGGGGGGCAGGCCCCTGGTCGATCTCGGGGTTCTCGCCAGGCCGGTGATGAGCTGGGGCCTCACCGCCAATGTCCTCGGTGCGAGCACGAACTTCGCGCTCCTGTTCGTGATGGCTCTCTACCTGCAACAGGGCCTCGGGCTCTCCCCGCTCTACTCGGGCGCGGCGGTCATGGCCTGGCCTGTGACGTTCGGCCTGGCCGGCCACCTGCTGGGCCGCTTCCCAGGGCGCTTCTCGGCCCACCCCGCCGCTGTGGGGTACGCGATCCTCGCCGCCTCCTACGCGGCCATGGGACTGTGCGCCCTCGGTGGTCTGAGCAGCGGTGCGGTCCTGATGCTCACGGTCGCGGTCGGGGGCTTCGGTCTCGGCATCGGATTCAGCGCACTGCTGAGGAACCTGACCACGGCCCTGCCCGAGAGGTACGCCCCGGAAATCAGCGGTCTCGTCAACATGACCACCCAGATCGGCGGGGCCGTCGGCGTCGCTCTCTTCGGCGGTGTCTACCTGATGGCAGCGGGTTCACACCCTCCCACGCACGCGGAACAGGCGTTCGGCATCACGACCTTCGCCTGCTCGGTGGCGGCGTGCCTCGCCGCCACCACCGCGTACCTGTCCTTGAGACAGCGGGCCGGTACGTCTCGCACGGCGGCCGGCTCCCGGCCGGAGCCGGCCGACGCGGCACTCACGGCCGGTACCGGCAAGCCAGGTGCCTGACCGAGAAGACCGGAAGAAGCGAACCCGAAAGGACGCCCCGTGGCCCGGCCTGCCGTGCTCGTGTGCGATCCGATGTCCCGGCTGCGATCCGATGTCCCGGCGCAGCACCGTCGCGCTGCTGCCGGACCGCACCGTGCGCCACCGCATGGCTGTGCTCCGTGTACCAAGGCACGGATGCGACGGGCGAGAACGTCGGTATCCCGGGATGCGGCAGGATCGGCAAACGGCGGCCAAGAGGCTTTCCGGCATCGACGCCGCCTTACGCACCGCGCCACCTGTGTCGGTGCTCTGTCCCACGGCCTCGTGGGTTGCGTCGGCTTCAACCACATACAGCCTCGGACCGTGTAGACGGATCGGCCGCCCCTTCTCCCAACACCGTCCGGCGTGGACGACTTCTCTCGCCTCACTGCCGATCGACTCGCTGTGTCCATGGAAGAAGCCGCGGGCCTCGGCGGCCTTCTGATCGTCCATGCAGAGGACCCACACGCGCTGGAAAAAGCTCCGCGTCTCGCCGGCCCGAAGTATGCCGACCACCTTCAGACCCGGCCCCGCGACTCCGAGGACGTGGCCATCAGCAACCTGATACAAGTCGCCCAGCGTCTGAACGCTCGCGTACACGTCCTGCACCTGTCGTCTTCCGACGCGCTCCCGGCACCGCGGGGAACGGGTGGTCCGGGTCCGGGAAGTGGGCGGGAGGTGGCGGCCGATCGGCTCCTGGGCTTGGTCGGTGACGTTCTCGATGGTGGCGGCGCCGCAGCTGACGTTTGTCAGGTCGAAGAGACCGTAGAGGTCGCGGTCGATGACCTGGGGGCAGGGCCGGTCGGTGCGCTCGCAGCCGTCGCGCGGGTAATCGATGGGGTCGCCCGCGGCCCGGATGGCCCCGGCGGTGTAGGAGTCACCCAGGGCAACCCACTGGTAGTCCGCCGCGGCGGCGGGTTGCGCCCTGGCGAGCTGCGCGGGGACAAGAGCGCCGGCGGCGAGCTGCGGCCGAGCCGAGCAGGGCCGGACGAGTGCGGAAGCGTGCCACGAATCCTCCAGGGATACGGCGTTGGTGTCGCTTTGACTCTAAGGAAGTGGTCACTGAAAGCGCTGGATCCGATACAGAAGGCCATCATCGGGTGGTGGGGATGCCCCTCTGTGGGTGACCGAGTCCGGCGTGTCGATCACTTGCTCCTTGCCGGCGACCGCTTTACTGCGGCACTTGCCCAGCGCAGGAAAGGCTCTTGATCGACTGCAGGATTCCGACGGCCCCCGTCCTGCCGGTGGCTGTCTTGTTCTCGATCATCGGTGAACTCGGCCTCCGGCAGCCGACGGCCTTGGGAAACTTGGCCCTCGGGACGGCTGGTGGAACCCCTCGGCTTCCAGGAATCCCGGTTCTTCGGCACTGGTGACGGAAAGGCTGCTGAACCACCGTTTGCGGCAAGACGGCTGCCTCATGGATGGCAACCACCGGTCGGCGCCAGATGCCGCGGGCGCGTATCAGGCCGATGGTGGCGGTGACAAAGGTGGCGACGCCGCCGTGGTCGAGGCGGCCGAGGTACGGCCGGTGTGGTCGGTGATGGTGGAGCGGCCGCCGAAGAAGTCGATGCGCTGCCCGTCGGCGCCGGTGGAGGAGGCCGGGTTGGGGGCGAGGACGTACATGGCGTTGCCGAGGGCGCGGGCCCGGTTCTGGATGCCGAAAGTGGCGGAGGCGACGCCGGGCAGGGGGGTGGCTCGTCACCGGCAACCCGATCCGCCCCGTCGTGTTCACCGGGAACGCCGCCAAGGCCGTCCCCGCCCTCGGCGTGGAGGGCCACACCCCCGCCCGCCGACCGTGTATGTCACCGGCGGTGCGCAGGGCGGCGAGCAGATCAACGGCTTGATCCGCGAGAACCTGCCGTGGCTGCCGTCCGTCGCCAACGTGATCCACCAGTGCGGACCGGCCGAACTGGGTGCAGAAGTTCAGGCAGGCCGCCGAGGCATTACCATCCGAGCCGCGTGCCCGGTACCGGGCCGACGGATACGTGGGCCCGGAACTGCCCGATGTCCTCGCCCTGGCCTCCGTCGTCGTCGCCCGCAGCGGCGCGGGCACCGTCTCGGAGCCGACGGCCCTCGGCAAGCCCTCCGTCCTCGTGCCGCTTGCCTCCTCGGCCGGCAATGACCAGGAGCACAACGCACTCCACCTGGAGCGGGCCGGGGCCGCGGTCGCGCTCACGGGGACCGCGCGAAGGCCGGTGCGCTCCGGGCCGCTCTGGGGCCCGTACTGTCCGGCCCGCAGCAGCGGGAGGCGATGGCACAGGCGGCACGCGCGATGGGTAAGCCGGACGCCGTGTCTTGGCCGGTCGAACTGCTGCTGAGGGATGTGCCCAGGAAACACCGCTGAATCGGTGGTCATCGGCGACGAACTTCGCGATCGACCGCGCCGGGAGCATCCGGCCGTCCGGCAGCACGGTGACCGTCCTGGACGAGTAAGTCCGAAGTGTTGGTCAGTGGTCGTAAGCGGTCGGTGAGCGGGTGGTCGGTGTCCCTGTCTGCCGGTTGTGCCGGATGACCGTGGTCGGGGTGAGGATGCACTGTCCGGCGCGGGCCAGGACTCCGGCTGGGGTCCTGGCCCCGTGGCGTTCGAGGTCGAGCCGTCCCATGAGGGTGCCGTTGACGGACTCGGTCAGGAACGGCCCCTGTTCACCGCCGTCCCTCCCACAGCCGCCGCCGTGCGGAGGCGGGGTCGTGGACCTCCTCGGCCGCGGCTTCGCCGATGCGCAGGACCGTCCGGTCCGGTGCGTACGGCCGCCATGTCCGCGCACCGTGCGGCGGGGCGGGCCGTCCCCGGTGGGCGAAGGAGATCCAGGCGGCCCTCATCTGCTCGGACAGGGCCTGAGCGCCGGGCTGCCGGTCTTCCGGCGAGGCGTCCAGGGTGCCGAAGACGAACGGCAGTTCCGCCATGTGGCAGGCGCCCAGTGCGCCGCCGGCGGCCCGGGAGGCGCGGGCGAACTCGTAGACGTAGGTGTCGGCGCCGTGCCGTGCGCGGTGCTCGGTGACACGGAGCGCGGGGATCCGGTAGCCGTGGTCGGTCATGACGTCACTGAAGACGTCCCCGGGACCGGCGCCGGCGCCCGCCGCGGCGGTGTAGACCGCGTGCGCCTCCTCCGGGGGAAGCCCGAGCCCGGTGAGGAAACCTCCGAGGGCGGTGTCGTCGATACGGCGTGTGATGCCCATGGGCACGGCGAAGAGCCTGAACTCGTCGCTCGTCGTGCCGGTCATGAGGCCGATCTCCGCACCGGCGCCCGCCGCGATGGCGTCGACGGGGCGGGCGGGCAGCGTCGCGCCGTCGACGACGGGCAGGACGGTCGTGCCGCCCCCCGCCGACTCGCCCCACTGGAAAGGCTGCGGCGAGAGAGCGATCTCCCGGCCGAGCTCGGCGTCGGCGGCGACGAGCGCCTCCGGGGGCACCGCGGCCAGAGCTTCCCGTGTGCACGGCACACCGGCGAGAGCGGCTATGCGTTCGGTGATCCGGCGGCCGACGGCGGGCGTGTGGACGTGGTGCCCGGCGCCGCTCTGGGTGATGGCCCGGCGGAAGAGCCCGCGGGCGGCGGGCATCGTCATGAGGGCGGTGACGGAGATCGCGCCGGCCGACTGCCCGAACACGGTGACGTTGTCCGGATCGCCGCCGAACGCGGCGACGTTGTCCCGCACCCATCGCAGGGCCGCGATCTGGTCCAGCAGTCCGAGGTTGGCCGTGCCGTCGGGCAGCAGGAGGAAACCCTCCGCCCCGAGCCGGTAGTTGAGCGTGACGCAGACGACCCCGTCCGCGGCGAGCCGGGAGCCGTCGTACAGGGCCAGGGAACCCGCCCCGTTGCGGAAGGCGCCTCCGTGGAGGAACACCATGACCGGCAGCCTCTCACCGGCCCGGCCGGGAGCCGGCGTCCAGACGTTGAGGTTGAGGCAGTCCTCGCCCTGCGGGCCGGCCGCCTCCAGCAGGTCCGCCATGGCCGGGCCGTACCCGGGCTGCGGAGCGGTCGCGCCGGGGACCGTGGCATCGCGCGGCCCGGACCAGGGGATGGGCGGCTGCGGCGGCCGCATCCGCAGTCTGCCGAACGGCGGCGCCGCGTACGGGACGCCCAGGAACGCGACGACGCCGTCGCCTTCCCGTCCCCGAAGCGATCCGTGGGAGACCGACACGGTGACGTCGTTCATGATGCTGCCTTTCACAACGCGGGGAGGGGAGCCGAGACCTTGCCGGAGACGAGGTGTTCCGGCGGCGGCACGTGATCTTGAGGCTATGAGACGGAGCGCTTCCGTCCAACCGATTTGCCCGGAATCGGGCAGAAGGGGAGGTGAGTTCGACGGTGCGAAGGCCGGGCGCACCCGGCCGGTCCGGTCCCGCCGCCCACCGGCCGCCGGGTACCTTCTTGACCCTCACACCGTGTCAGGCGGTCAGCTCGGAGACACTATGTTCACCATCGGAGACTTCGCCCGGCACGGCCGCGTCTCGGTCCGGATGCTGCGTCACTACGACGCGACCGGCCTGCTGCGACCGGCCCACGTCGACCCCGCCACCGGCTACCGGTACTACACCGCCGCCCAGCTCGCCCGCCTCAACCGGGTCATCGCGCTGAAGGACCTCGGCTTCACCCTCCAGCAGGTCCGGGACATCCTGGACGGGAAGATCGACGCCGGGGAGCTGCGCGGAATGCTGCGGCTGCGGCGGGCCGAGCTGGAGGCCGCCGTGGCCGCCGCGCGAGCCCGGCTGGTCCAGGTCGAGGCGAGGCTCCGAGCGATCGAGAGTGAGGGGCACATGCCCACGAACGACGTCGTCGTCAAGAGCGTCCCCGCCGTCCGGGTGGCGGAGCTGACCGCGACCGCCGCGAGTTTCGGCCCCGAGCACATCGGCCCGGTCATCGGCCCGCTCTACGACGAGCTGTTCCGGCGCCTGAGGGAGGCGGACGTCACCCCCACCGGGCCCGGTGTCGCCTTCTACGAGGACGCCCCGGAGGGGGAGGGCAGGATCACCGTCCACGCCACCGTCCAGGTCTCCGCCCCGCTCCAGGACGGCGCCTTCCGGGTCCTCGACCTGCCGGCCCTCGGCCGGGCGGCGACCATCGTGCACCACGGCTCGATGGACGCCGTACTGCCCACGGCCCAGACCCTGGCCCACTGGATCGACGCCCACGGCTACCGGTCGACCGGATACCCGCGCGAGGTCACCCTGGAGTGCCCCGAGAACCGCGACGACTGGGTGACGGAACTCCAGGCACCGGTGATCCGGGCCTGACCCGCCACCCTGCGCCGGGCGGGCCGCGTCACGCCGCCCCGGCGGGACGATGACGACCGGCCCGGAGCCCAGCCGGTCCGCCGCCGGACCGAGCGGCAGCTCCTGCAGACGGCGGCCCGCCGCCTACGCCGGCCTGCCCGGTTACGAGGACTGCGTCCTGTCCGTCGGCGCGCTGCGCGCCGACGGCGAGTCCGGCGCCTGCTTCGGCAACCACGGCCCCTGGGTACGCGTCCACACCCCCGGCGAGCGCCTCACCGGCTTCGGGACGCCGGTGCCGTACGTGTACCAGCACTCCACGTACGACGACTGCCGGTACGGCTTCCCCTACGCCTGCACCTGTGCGTACCCCCGGCACACCGGCGTCCTGAGCGAACCGGGGGAACCAGGTGTCCCCGGCGAACCGGGGGAGAGGACCGCCGGTTTCGTGGGAGGAGGGGCCGCGGGGGGAGGGAGTCCGGCGAGGGGGAACCCGGGGACGTGCTGCCGGAGGAGGAGCTGCGGCAGGCCGCCGCGATCCTCGGCCCGGTCCCGGCCGGGCTGCGGGGGACCGCCGTCGCGGCCTGCGCCCTGCACGACGTGGATGCCCGGCGGTAGGCGTAGTCGTTCCACTCGGGGATCAGCTACGCCCTGCACGACGTGGACGCCCGCGTCGCCGAGCTGACCTTCGATTCACTGGTCGACGCCCTCCCGGTGCGGAGGGCAGCGGACCCGCCGCGGATGCTGACGTTCGACGCGGACGGGGTGTCCGTCGACGTGGAGCTGACGGCCGAGGGTCTGATCGGGCAGGTGCTGCCGCCGCAGCCGGTCCGGATCGAGGCGCTCAGCGGCCCGCGGGAGCCCGCCCACCTCACGGCCGGCGACCTGGGCCGCTTCACCGGCGACGCCCCGCCGGCCGGGCCGTTCGCGCTGCGGCTGCGGCTGCGGACCGGCGGCGAGGTGGTCGTGACGGAGTGGCTGCGGGCCTGAGCCGGGAGGGCGGGAGGTGGTCGACGGTCCGGTCACCAGGTGCAGGGCAGCGTGCGCGGTCCCCGGATCATCGTCTTGCGGCGCCAGGCCACCTGTTCGGCGGGGACCGCCAGCCGCAGGCCCGGCAGCCGGTCCAGCAGCGTGCCGACGAGGAGTTCGAGCTGCATCCGGGCGAGCACGGCGCCGGTGCAGTAGTGCGGACCGTTGCCGAAGGCCAGGTGCGGGTTCGGGTCGCGGTCGGGGTCGATGAGGTCCGGGTCGGGGAAGACGTCCGGGTCCCGGTTGGCGGCCAGGTAGGAGACGTACACGGCCTCGCCCGCGCGGATGCGGTGGCCGCGCAGGTCGACGTCCTCCAGGGCGATGCGGGCCAGGCCCACCGAGGAGCGGTGCGGGATGTAGCGCAGCAGCTCGTCCAGGACGGGGCCGCGCGCCTCGGGGCGAGCGCGCATCCGTGCCGCCAGCTGCGGCCGGGTGAGCAGCAGGTACAGCATCTGCCCGCAGTTGTGGGTGACGGCCTCCCCGCCGATCTGCAGCGGCCCGGCGAGGCCGATCGCCTCCGCCTCGGCGACCTCGCCCCGTGCCACGGCGGCGCCGAGCAGGGAGTACACGTCCTCGCCGGTGGCGTCGGCGCGGGCCCGGGACCGGACGGTGTCCGTGATCCATCCGTACAGGCTGTTCTTGGCCCGCTCGGCGCCCTCGAACCCGCCGGAGGTGGAGATGATCTGCCGCGTCCAGGAGTGCACCCGCTCCCGGTCGGCGGCCGGCACCCCCATCACCTCGCTGACCACGGCGATCGGGAAGGGTTCGAGGACCCGCTCGACCAGGTCGGCCGGCGGCCCGTCCCGTACGACCCCGTCCACCAGGTCGTCGAGCAGCTCCTGCGCACGGGGCCGCAGCCGCTTCGCCGCCCCCACGGTGAACGCCCCGGCGACCGCCCGCCGCAGCCGGTTGTGGCCGGGCTGGTCGGCGAAGGCGAGCGAGCCCGGCCGCGGCTTGAAGTGGGGGGCCATCCGGGTCACCTGACGCTTCGTCACCTCCGCGCGGCTGAAGCGGGGATCGTTGGTGATCGTCTTCACGTCGTCGTGGCGGGTGGCCAGCCACGCCCAGCCCTCGCCGTGCGGCAGGCGGATGCGGGTCAGCGGGCCCTCGCGCATCAGCTCGGCGAGGAACGGGTCGAACTCCGTGCCGTCCAGATCGAGGGCGGGCCAGTCCCGCACCGGGGGCGGGGTCCGGGCGGTCGGCGTGGTGGTCTGATCCGTCATCCCCCCAGCCTCTCCGCGCCCCGGGCCGTCTGTCGCGCGGGAGTGCTCCAGCCGGTGGGCGGCCCGAGACGGCGACGGCCGGCCCAAGGTGGCGACGGCCGGCCCAAGGTGGTGCCGGTCGGCCCAAGGTGGCGACGGTCGGCTTGAGTCGGCGCCGGTCGGTTCTGAGGCGGCGCCGGTCTCGGCCCGAAACGGGGCCAGTCAGTCCGAGACGGCGACAGTCCGAGGCGGCGCCAGTCAGTCCGAGACGGCGTCGACGAGTGCCGCGAGGGCCTCGGCGAGGCGGGTGAGGCCGGGCCCTGCGGGGCCGCCCGGTTCGGTCATGTACATGTCCCGGCGGATCTCCACCATCAGCGCGCCGACCTCGGCGCGCTTGCCGTAGAAGTCCAACGGCACGTACGTCCCGGCGAACGGGCTGTCGAGCCCGGTCTCCCCGCACGGCGCGAACGCCTCCCGCGCCGCGGCGAGCAGCTCGGCCGACGTGTGGAAGGCGTCGGTGCCCAGGCAGACGGGCGGGCGCGGGCCCTCGCCGTGCAGCTCGTAGGGCAGCCGCTCGGTGGGGTAGGAGTGCACGTCGACGATCACGGCCCGTCCCGTGGCGGCGAGCCGGTCCGCCACCGCCTCGGTCATCGCCCGCGCGTACGGGTGGAAGTACCGCTCGATCAGCGGCTCCGGGTCGGTGTCCGCGTCCCGCAGGACGCCGCGGTGCGTGGTCCGGGTGTAGACGGCGCCCATCCCGACGGCCGTCATCTCCTCCCGCTCGTCCGGGAACCGCTCCGGGTCGACGACCAGCCGCGACAGCCGGTTCACGAACCGCCAGGGCGTGGTGCCGGCCAGCCCGGCCGCCACCTCGGCGAGCTCGGCCGTGTGCGCGTCGGTGATGTGGTCCAGCTCCCGCTCCAGAGCGTCGTCGCCGAGGACGATGCCGGCACGGACGTCCGGCGGTATCTCCCGTGCGGAGTGCGGAACATGGAGGATCACGGGGGAGTCCGCGGCGCCGGGCAGGAGCTCGAAGGAGGGCGGCGTGTCGGTCATGGGCTGCTCCGGGGGCATCGGCGAGGCGCCGTCGTCGGCGTACGGCAGGACCGAGGGGACAGGTCGGCGGGCGGGGAGGCGAACGTGCGGTCCGTCGTCCGGGGCACGGCTTCCTCGTGTCCCTCGCGTCCCTCGTTTTCCTTGGGTTCCTTGTGCTCGTCGTGTTCCTCGTCAGGAACGGACGCCCCGCCTCCGCCGGGGCGGAGACGGGGCGCCTGAGGGCGTCCTCGATCAGTTCAGGGACGCGGATGTCGGCTCGGCGACGTGAGCGTCAGCTCAGCGAGGCCAGCGCCTCGTTCCAGGTGGCCGACGGGCGCATGACCTCGGCGGCCTTGGCCGGGTCGGGCTGGTAGTAGCCGCCGATGTCCACCGGCTTGCCCTGGACGGCGTTCAGCTCGTCGACGATCTTCTGCTCGTTGGCGGCGAGCGTCTCGGCGAGCGGCGCGAAGGCCTTCGCCAGGTCCGCGTCGTCGGTCTGCCGGGCCAGCTCCTGCGCCCAGTACAGGGACAGGTAGAAGTGGCTGCCGCGGTTGTCGATGCCGCCGACGCGGCGGGTCGGGGACTTGTCCTCGTTGAGGAAGGTCGCCGTGGCGCGGTCGAGGGCGTCGGCGAGGACCTTGGCGCGGGCGTTGCCCGTGGCCTCGGCGTACTGCTCCAGGGACGGCACCAGGGCGAAGAACTCACCGAGGGAGTCCCAGCGCAGGTAGTTCTCCTTGACCAGCTGCTGCACGTGCTTGGGCGCGGAGCCGCCGGCACCGGTCTCGAACAGGCCGCCGCCCGCCATCAGCGGGACCACCGACAGCATCTTGGCGCTGGTGCCCAGCTCCAGGATGGGGAAGAGGTCGGTGAGGTAGTCGCGCAGCACGTTGCCGGTGACCGAGATGGTGTTCTCGCCGCGGCGGATGCGCTCCACCGACAGCTTGGTCGCCTCGACCGGGGACAGGATCTTGATGTCCAGGCCCTCGGTGTCGTGCTCCGGCAGGTACTGCTCGACCTTCTTGATCAGGTTGGCGTCGTGGGCGCGGGTGGCGTCCAGCCAGAACACCGCCGGGTCGCCGGTGGCGCGGGCGCGGGTGACGGCCAGCTTCACCCAGTCCTTGATCGGGGCGTCCTTGGTCTGGCAGGCGCGGAAGATGTCACCGGCGGAGACGGTCTGCTCGATGACGGCGGTGCCGTTCTGGTCGACCAGGCGGACGGTGCCCGTGACCGGGATCTCGAAGGTCTTGTCGTGGCTGCCGTACTCCTCGGCCTTCTGCGCCATGAGGCCGACGTTCGGGACCGAGCCCATGGTCGACGGGTCGTAGGCGCCGTGGGCGCGGCAGTCGTCGATGACGGCCTGGTACACGCCCGCGTAGGAGGAGTCCGGGATGACGGCGAGGGCGTCGTGCTCCTGGCCGTCCGGGCCCCACATGTGGCCGGAGGTGCGGATCATGGCCGGCATGGAGGCGTCGATGATGACGTCCGAGGGCACGTGCAGGTTGGTGATGCCCTTGTCGGAGTCGACCATCGCCAGCTCCGGACCCTCGGCGAGCTCGGCGTCGAAGGACGCCTTGATCTCGGCGCCCTCGGGCAGGGACTCCAGGCCCTTGTAGATGCCGCCCAGGCCGTCGTTCGGGGTAAGGCCGGCCGCGGCGAGCGTCTCGCCGTACTTCGCGAAGGTCTTCGGGAAGAAGGCGCGCACCACGTGGCCGAAGATGATCGGGTCGGAGACCTTCATCATCGTGGCCTTCAGGTGCACGGAGAACAGCACGCCCTCCTGCTTGGCGCGGGCGACCTGCGCGGCGAGGAACTCGCGCAGCGCGGCGACGCGCATCACGGAGGCGTCGACGACCTCGCCCTTCTGGACGGGCACGGACTCGCGCAGCACGGTGGTGGAGCCGTCGTCACCGACCAGCTCGATGCGCAGCGTGCCGTCCTCGGCGATGATCACGGACTTCTCGGTGGAGCGGAAGTCGTTCTCGCCCATGGTCGCCACGTTGGTCTTGGACTCGGCGGTCCAGGCGCCCATGCGGTGCGGGTGGGTCTTGGCGTAGTTCTTCACCGAGGCCGGGGCGCGGCGGTCGGAGTTGCCCTCGCGCAGGACCGGGTTGACCGCGGAGCCCTTGACCTTGTCGTAGCGGGCGCGGATCTCGCGCTCCTCGTCGGTCTTCGGGTCGTCCGGGTAGTCCGGCAGCGCGTAGCCCTGGCCCTGCAGCTCGGCGATGGCGGCCTTGAGCTGCGGGATCGACGCCGAGATGTTCGGCAGCTTGATGATGTTGGCGGCGGGCGTCTTGGCGAGCTCGCCCAGCTCCGCGAGGGCGTCCGGGATGCGCTGGTCCTCGGTGAGGTACTCCGGGAACACGGCGATGATGCGGCCGGCCAGCGAGATGTCGCGGGTCTCCACCGCGACGCCCGCCTGCGAGGCGTACGCCTGGACCACCGGCAGGAAGGAATACGTCGCCAGGGCCGGGGCCTCGTCAGTGTGCGTATAGATGATGGTCGAGTCAGTCACCGGGTGCTCCGCTCCACGTCTGCAACATTGCTCGACATCAAGATATCTCGTGATCGACGTCGTCTCGACAGGGGTCCGCGGGGAGATTCGCGGCCATTCCGCCCGGACCGGCGCCGAGGCCCTCGGCGAGGCCGTCGCCGGTGCGCTGCTGGGGGATCACCACCGCGCCCTGCTGCAGCGCCACCGTGCGGGCGGGCGCCGGGATGCGGATGCCCTCCTCGCGGTAGCGCCGGTGCAGGCGCTTGATGAACTCGTGCTTGATCCGGTACTGGTCGCTGAACTCGCCCACGCCGAGGATCACCGTGAACCCGATGCGGGAGTCGCCGAAGGTGTGGAAGCGGATCGCCGGCTCGTGCTCCGGGACGGCGCCGGTGATCTCGGTCATCACCTCGGCGACGACCTCGGCCGTCACCCGCTCCACCTGTTCCAGGTCGCTGTCGTAGGCGACCCCCACCTGGACCGTGATGGTCAGCTGCTGCTCGGGACGCATGAAGTTGGTCATGTTCGTCTTCGCCAGCTGCCCGTTCGGGATCACGACCAGGTTGTTGGACAGGTCGCGGACGGTGGTCTGCCGCCAGTTGATGTCCTCGACGTAGCCCTCCTCGCCGCTGCTGAGCCGGATGTAGTCACCGGGCTGCACGGTCTTCGAGGCCAGGATGTGGAGGCCCGCGAAGAGGTTGGCGAGCGTGTCCTGGAGGGCCAGGGCGACGGCCAGGCCGCCCACGCCCAGGGCGGTGAGCAGCGGGGCGATGGAGATGCCGAGGGTCTGCAGTACGATCAGGAAGCCGATCGCCAGCACCACGATCCGGGTGATGTTGACGAAGATCGTCGCCGAGGCCGCGACCCCGGAACGGGACTGCGCCACCGTGCGGACCAGACCGGCGATCACCCGTGCCGCCGACAGGGTCACCACGAAGATCAGCAGCACGGTCAGCGCCTGGTAGACGTTGTGCTGCACCGTCCGCGTCAGCGGCAGCGCCGCCGCGGAACCCGCCGCGCCGCCCACGACCGCGGCCCATGGGAGTACCGAGCGCAGCGCGTCCACGATGACGTCGTCGCCGCTCCAGCGGGTGCGTCCGGCGTGCTTGCCGAGCCAGCGCAGCAGCATGCGCAGCAGGAACGCCCCCAGCAGGCCCGCGGCCAGCGCGACGCCGGCCAGGATCAGGTCGTCCACGGTGAGGTCGCGCGTCACCGGTCACCTCCCGGGACCGTGAGGAGGACAGCTGTGGCGAAAGCGTTCGCCGACGGCCGGGTGTGAAGTGTCGTCACGTCGTCACCTGCTCGATTCCGGGATGTGCGATCGCGTCGGTCCGTCAGGGGGGCCGCAAGGGGGTCCGTAAAGGAGTTCGACCGACGCGACCGCTCATCCTGCCGTATGCGGGGTGGTGATCCGTACCGGACCCGGCGGGTGGTGGGAGAGGGGTGACTTGGTGGGGGCCGGGTGACTGTTGGGATCCTGTCCCTGCGGTGGGGGCCCTTTTCCTGGCCGGGGTCCTTGTCTCTGCCGGGGACCTTGTTCCTGCCGGGGTCCTTGTCTCTGCCGGGGACCTTGTTCCTGCCGGGGTCCTTGTCTCTGCCGGGGACCTTGTTCCTGCCGGGGTCCTTGTTCCTGTCGGGGCCCCTGTCCTTGCCCGAGGTCCCTGTCCTTACCCGGGGTCCCTGTCCCTGCCCGAGGTCCTTGTCCCCGCCCCCCCGGGCGGCGCCGTCAGATCGCCTTCAGCCGTACCAGTGCCCCCAGGGCCAGCGCCCCCGGCACCAGCGGCAGCCACACCGTGATGATCCGGTAGGCGAGGACCACCGCCGTCGCCACGGCCGCCGGGCCGCCCACCGCGACCAGGGCCAGCACCAGCGCCGCCTCGACGGAGCCGAGGCCGCCCGGCGTGGGCACCAGGGCCGCCGCGGCCGTCGCGGCCAGGTACGCCAGTGCCATGTGCGCGGCCGGCACCGGCAGCCCCAGCGCCCGTCCGACCAGGACCAGCCCGGCCGCCTGGAGCGCGGGGAAGGCGAGCGCCCCGCCCCACAGCGCCAGCGCCCGCGCCGGGCGTGTGTGGACCGCGCGCGCTTCACCGAGCGCCGTCCGCAGGAAGGAGAGCGCGGCCGTGCGCAGCCGCCGTACGAGGGCCAGGGCGCCCGCCGCGGCGAGCAGTACCGCTCCGGCGGCCAGGGCGAGGGGGCCGAGCGCTCCTTCGGGCAGCAGGGTGCCGAGCCGCAGGGCACCCGGGAACGCGGCCAGCAGCGCGCCCAGCAGGGCCAGCCGGCCGGCGCTCCCGGCCAGCAGGTACAGCGCGAGAGCGGCCGAGGAGCGGGCGAGCGGCAGACCGCACACCGTCATGAACCGCAGGTTCACCACGTTCGCGCCGAGGCCCGTCGGCAGCAGGTGGTTGGCGGCGCCCGCCGCGAACTGCGCGGCGAGCAGCCGTCGCCGGGGCAGCCGTTCGACGACGGCGCCCTGACGGGTGCAGGCGGCGGCGACCCAGGTCAGGCAGGTGGCCCCGGCCGCGGCCGCCAGCCAGGGCCACTCGGTGGTGCCGAGATGGCGCACGCCCTCGGTGAGCACGGACCGGTGCCGCACCGCGACCACGGCGACGAGCACCGGCGGCAGGAGGCAGAGGACGAGGCGGACCGGGACGCGACGGGGGAGGCGTGTCCGGGTGAGGCCGGGAAACTGGACTGCTGTCACATCCCGGCAGTGTGCCCGCGCCGCGCCAACGACGGGTGGCGCGGGCGGGGACGGCGGCTTACGTCCGGACAGCCGACGCTCCTCGGTCTTCTCGGTCTCTCGCCCCCTCGCCTCCTCGCCTCCTCGCCTCCTCGCCTCCTCGCCTCCTCGCCTCCTCGCCCCCTCGCCCTCTCGACCCTTCAGGCCTTCGGCCTCTCTACCCTTGACCTCAACAAAGCTTGAGGTTCTAAGTTGCTGCCATGAGCATGGAGACCACAGCCTGGACCCAGCTGCACAGCGTCATGAACGCCGAGCAGGAACGCCGTCCCCTCGCCCGCGCGACGCTGCGCCGCATCGGCGCCTTCGCCCGCCCGCACCGCCGCCGCATCACCGTGTTCGTGCTGCTCGGGGTGGCGACCGCGCTGCTCGCCGTCGCCACTCCCGTCCTGGCCGGGCAGGTCGTCGACGCGATCGTGACGGGCGGTGACGAGGGCACCGTCGTCCGCCTGGCCCTCCTGATCGCCCTCATCGCGATCGTGGAGGCGGCGCTCGGCATCCTCGCCCGCCGCCTGTCGGCCATGCTCGGGGAGGGGCTCATCCTCGATCTGCGCACCGCCGTGTTCGACCATGTGCAGCGCATGCCGGTCGCCTTCTTCACCCGCACCCGTACGGGCGCGCTCGTCTCCCGGCTCAACAACGACGTCATCGGCGCCCAGCGAGCCTTCAGCAACACCCTGTCCGGCGTGGTCAGCAACCTGGTCACGCTGCTGCTCACCCTCGCCGTCATGCTCACCCTGTCCTGGCAGATCACCCTGCTCGCGCTGGTGCTGCTCCCGGTGTTCGTGATCCCGGCCCGGCGGATGGGCAGCCGTATGGCCCGCATGCAGCGGGAGGCCGCCACGCTCAACGCCGCCATGGGGACGCGCATGACCGAGCGGTTCTCCGCGCCCGGCGCCACGCTGGTCAAACTCTTCGGGCGGCCGGAGGAGGAGTCGGCCCAGTTCGCGGTACGGGCCCGCCGGGTCGCCGACATCGGCGTGCGCACGGCGACCGCCCAGGCCACGTTCATCACCGCCCTGACCCTGGTCTCCGCCCTCGCGCTCGCGCTCGTCTACGGCCTTGGCGGCTGGTTCGCCCTGCGCGGCACCCTGGAGCCGGGCGCCGTCGTGTCGCTGGCGCTGCTCCTGACCCGCATGTACGCGCCGCTCACGGCGCTCGCAGGGGCGCGCGTGGAGGTAATGAGCGCCCTCGTCAGCTTCGAGCGCGTCTTCGAGGTGCTGGACCTCAAGCCGCTCATCGAGGACAAGCCCGACGCCCGCGAGGTCCCCGACGGGCCGGTCGCGGTCGAGTTCGAGAACGTCCGCTTCGCCTACCCGTCCGCCGACAAGGTCTCCCTGGCCTCCCTGGAGGAGGTCGCCTCCCTGGACACCCGTGGCGGGGACGAGGTCCTGCACGGCGTCTCCTTCCGCGCCGAACCCGGCCGGACGATCGCCCTCGTCGGCTCCTCCGGCGCCGGCAAGTCGACCATCGCCCAGCTGCTGCCGCGCCTGTACGACGTCGACGCGGGCGCCGTCCGCGTCGGCGGCGTCGACGTCCGCGACCTGAGCGCCCGCTCCCTGCGCGAGACCGTCGGCATGGTCACCCAGGACGGCCACCTCTTCCACGACACCGTCCGCGCCAACCTCCTGCTCGCCCGGCCCGATGCCACCGACGCCGACCTGTGGGACGCCCTGCGCCGCGCCCGCCTCGACGGGCTCGTACTCTCCCTGCCCGACGGCCTGGACACGGTGGTCGGCGAGCGCGGCTACCGTCTGTCCGGCGGCGAACGCCAGCGCATGACCATCGCCCGGCTGCTGCTGGCCCGCCAGCGGGTCGTCATCCTCGACGAGGCCACCGCCCACCTCGACAACACCTCGGAGGCCGCCGTCCAGGAGGCCCTCACCGAGGCCCTGGAGGGCAGGACGGCCGTCGTCATCGCCCACCGCCTGTCCACGGTCCGCGCCGCCGACCAGATCCTGGTCGTCGAGGCCGGACGCGTCGTCGAGCGCGGTACGCACGACGAACTCCTGGCGGCGGGCGGCCGGTACGCCGACCTGTACCGCACCCAGTTCGAACGGCAGCCGTCCGGGACGGCCCCCATGATGGCGGAGCCGGCGGCCTAGAGGATTCCCGAAGATCCGGTGGGCGGCCACGGGGCGCGGGGCGCGGAAGGGGCAGTCGCGGATGCCGTACGGCTGCCCGGCGGGGCCGGCCGTGATCCCGCGCGCCGTGCCCCGCCTCGCGCGCCGTGCCCCGCCCCGCGCGCCGTGCCCCGTCCTGCGCGCCGTGCCCCGTCCTGCACGATCACGCCCCCCGCCGGCATGCGCACCGTATGCGCACCGTCGGCACGCCTCCCCCGTCGGCACGCGCACCGCCTGACGCCGTGTCGCCCAGGTCTCCTCCCACGGCGTTGTCAGTGGTCGCCGCTATGTTCGGTCGTGTTGCGCCACGTGGCGCGGATTCCCGTATGCGGCAAAGGAGATGGTGCCTTGTCATGCCTTGAGAACCGGCGGGCCCAGGAGGACTGGGCGCAGTCGAGCACAGCGCGGGTGATACGGCCGGCCAGGCCCCGCAAGCTGGCCAAGGTGCCGTTCGTCGAACTGGCCGAGGGGCGCCTGCAGGGCGTCGTCTCCAGCGGCTCCGACATCGAGCGGGTCTACGTCTCGTCCGTCGCCGCCGGCACCTACGCCTTCGCGTGCAGCACCAACAACAACCGCCCCTGCGGCGGCGCCCGCGGCGGATTCTGCAACCACATCCGGGCTCTGGTCACCGAGGCGGTCCTGCAGTACGGAGCCGCACGCGTCGCCCGCTACCTGAAGGTCGAGACCGCGGACGGACAGCAGGACGCCCCGTCCCTCACCCAGGCCATGGCCGGCACCCGGCCGCCGCAGGCGGACGGCACGGCGGCCGCCGCCGTCTTCAGCCGGTTCCTGCGCCACCTGGCCTACCTCGAACTCGCCCCCACGAACGTGCCGTTGCCCGAGATGCAGTGGTTCCTCCCGGCCAGGGCGGTGGCCTGATGCGCGCCGACCTGCTCACCGAACCCGTCGCCGGACTCGACGAGGCCCTCGCCGCCGTCGACGCCCTGGACCGCGCCCTCGTCGGCGGCCTGCTCCGCCCCCGGCCCGAGCAGGCGGCCGGCCTGACGGAGCTCGCCCACGCCGTCACGGGCACGCCGCTCGCCGCCCAGGTCGCCGAGGCGGCCCGGAAGGCGGCGGACGGAGCGGCGGGCGAGGACCACTTCGTCGCGCTCGCCGCCGCCCGCACCGCCCTGCTCGGCGCCGCGCACGACGCGCTGACGGCCCGCGTCGAGGAAGCCACCGGCCGCACCTTCGCCGAGCCGACGACCGCGGAACCCGGCGCGCCGCAGGGCGCCAACCTGCTCGCCGCCGCCCGCTCCTGGCTGGCCGACCTGGCCCGCGCCGGATGGCAGGGCATCGACCACGACGTGGTCGCCCAGGCCGCCCCGGTCGTCTCCGCGATGCTCCCGGACCCCGCACTGCGCCGCCTGGCCACGCTCCTGGACGGCTTCGCCGCCGAACTCGCCGCCTCCTGCCCCGGCGCCACCCTGGACCACGTCCCGGCCCGCCGCTGGGGCGACCTGTGGTCGCGCGCCCTGGTCCTGACGGTGCCCGGCGCCGCGGACACGCCCGTGACCGGCACCGTCACCGGTCGGCTGCTGCCCCTCGGCATCGACCTGCACGAACACGCCACCGCCGCGCAGGCCCAGATCCACGCCGTCCTGGAACCGTCCGACGGCGGCACGCCCCGCCTGGTGCGGGCCTCCGTGTCCGCCCCGAAGCCGGACACGGTCGTCGGAGCCGGCGTCTGGCAGCTGCTGCGTCCGCACATGTCACTGCTGGCGGCGGCCGGGGAGGGCCTGTCGATGGAGCTCACCGACATGCCGGTCACCGCCGAGGACGACCTGCTCTGGGACGACGCACACGCGCGCCCGGGCGAGCCCGCCGACGCGTTCGCCACCGCCCGCGTCGCCCTGCCCACCGCCACCGCCCGCGCGGCCGCACCCCTGGACCGGCACCCCGCGCGCATCGCCGTACCGGTGTTCCTGGAGGGCTATGCAGTCCAGCGGGACGACGGCGCACTGGCGTTCACCGTCACCGGGCACCGGATCGCCGTGGACACCGACCGCATCCCGGCGGCCGGACCGCTCACGCCGGAAGCGGTCGCGGCCTCCGGCGCCTGCCTCGGCCTGCTCCGCTGGGACGCGGGGGAGTTCCGCCTCCAGCCGCTCGCCGTCGAGAAGACCGTGCGGAAGAAGACCGTCGCCCTCCACGCCGGGGCCTGGGCCGGCGGCACCACCGACAAGGCCGGCGCCAAGGCCGAGAAGGCCGCCGCCGACGCCGTGACGGTGCTGCGCGAGCGAGCCGGAAGGCTGTTGCGCGCATGACGGAGACCACGGGAAGGGAGGACATGGCCGAGCACAGGGCCGACGGCATGGCCGAGGGCGAGACCGGAGCTCCCACCGGGCCGGACCCGTACGACAATCGCAGGCAGGTCCTGTACTGGCGGCTGCTGGCCCGCCTGTTCGATCCCGAGGAGCAGGCGGCGCTGGAGTCGGCGAGCCTGGCCGTCGTCGAGGACATCGGCCTGCCGCCCGCGCTGCTGGACCCGCAGGCATCCGTCGACGCGATCGTGCAGCGCCACCCGGAGCTGGCCGCCGAGTTCGACGGTCTGATGACCCCCGCGCCCGACGAGGACGGCCGTGACCGCGCGGCCGAGGTGCGGCGCGCGGCCCTGGTGTCGAAGGTGCTGCTCAACGTCTTCGGCCCGGTCTCCGGCAGGGTCACCGCCGGGCAGTTGAGCCGCTGGCAGTCCGACGCGGGCTGGCTGGAGCGGGCGCTCGGCTGCACGCCGGGTGAACTGCGGGGCGGCCGGCCCGGAGGAGCGGCCGGAGGGACAGGTGGGACAGGAGCGGCCGGATCGCCCGGCCGGGGCGTCAGCCCGACCGGCACCGGTGGCCGCGGCGCCACGCCCGACCTGGGCACGCTGATCCCGGCCATCGGCCCCGACCTGGGCGCCATCGAGGCCGGCCTCGTCAGCCGGATGCGGCTGCGCGAGGTCCTCGCCGACCCCCACCTCGCCGCGCGGCTGACGCCGAGCATGTCCCTGATCGAGCAGCTGCTGCGCGACAAGAACAACCTGTCCGGCGTCGCCTTGGCCAACGCCAAGGCCCTGATCCGCCGCTTCGTCGACGAGGTCGCCCAGGTGCTGCGCACCCAGGTGGAGAAGAGCACGGTCGGCGCCCTGGACCGGTCCGTGCCGCCCAAGCGGGTGTTCCGCAACCTCGACCTGGACCGCACGATCTGGAAGAACCTCACCAACTGGGACCCGGAAGGGGAACGGCTCTACGTCGACCGGCTCTACTACCGTCACACCGCCCGCAAGACCACGCCCCAGCGGCTGATCGTCGTCGTCGACCAGTCCGGCTCGATGGTCGACTCCATGGTGAACTGCACCATCCTGGCGTCGATCTTCGCCGGGCTGCCGAAGGTGGACGTCCACCTCATCGCGTACGACACCCAGGCCCTGGACCTGACGCCATGGGTGCACGACCCCTTCGAGACGCTGCTGCGCACCAACCTGGGCGGCGGCACCGACGGCACGGCCGCCATGGCGCTCGCCCGGCCGAAGATCGCCGAGCCCCGCAACACCGTCGTGGTGTGGATCTCCGACTTCTACGAGTGGCAGACCGAGCCGCTGTTCGAGTCGATGGCGAACCTGCACCGCTCCGGCGTCAAGTTCATCCCCGTCGGCTCGGTCACCAGCGCCGGCCGCGGCAGCGTCAACCCGTGGTTCCGGGAGCGCTTCAAGGACCTCGGCACCCCGGTGATCTCCGGTCACATCCGCAAGCTCGTCCACGAGCTCAAGACGTTCCTCGCCTGAGCCGTCCAGGACATCCAAGACGCTCGAGCCGCCCACACGCTCGAGCCGCCCACACGCTCGAGCCGTCCGGACGGTCAGGCCGTCCAAGACGCTCAAGTCACCCAAGACGTCCAAGAAAGGCCCCTTCTCATGTCCGACCTGCTGCGCGCCCCCGCCGAGATCAAGTACGCCGAGGAACTGGACTGGCTGGAGTCCGTCGACGACAGCCCCAAGCCGTTCTCCTGGCGGCTGTCGCCGAAGATGGTCCGCCTGTTCATCCTGGGCTCCGAGCGGGCCGACGGCCTGGACCGGGAGATCTCCCAGAAGTGGTTCGGCGACCGGAGCTTCGTCGAGCGCTCCATCGTCACCCTCGCCTCCGACCGCGGCCTGCTGCTCATCGGCGACCCGGGCACCGGCAAGAGCTGGCTGGCCGAGCTGCTCGCCGCCGCCATCTGCCGCAACTCCACCCTCGTCGTGCAGGGCACGGCCGGCACGACCGAGGACCACATCAAGTACTCCTGGAACGTGTCCATGGTGATCGCCAAGGGGCAGTCGCGGGAGTCGATGATCCCCTCCCCGATCATGACCGCGATGGAGACCGGCGCCATCGGCCGCTTCGAGGAACTCACCCGCTCCACCAGCGACGTCCAGGACGCGCTCATCTCGATCCTGTCGGAGAAGTACATCTCCGTCCCCGAACTCGACAGCGACAACAGCGACAACATCGTCTTCGCCAAGCCCGGCTTCTCGATCATCGCCACCGCCAACAGCCGCGACCGCGGCGTCAACGACCTGTCCTCGGCCCTCAAGCGCCGCTTCAACTTCGTCCGCATCCCGGTCGTGAGCAACAAGAAGAGCGAGGCGGAGATCGTCCGCTTCCGCACCGAGGAACTGCTGCGCCGGCACCGGATAGAGCTCGACGTGCCGCCCACGCTGCTGGACGTGCTGCTGCGGAGCTTCGCCGACCTGCGCGCCTCGGCCGCCTCCGCCGCGAGCGACGACGAGAAGCTGGAGTCCGCGCTGTCCACCGCCGAGCAGATCGGCGTGCTGGAGGACGCGATCCTGCACAGCAACTTCTTCGGCGAGCGCACGCTGACCGCCCGCACCCTCGCCTCCTCGCTGGTCGGTTCGCTGGCCCGCCGCGCACCGGAGGACCTCGCCATCCTCAACAAGTACCTGCACGGCGTCGTCGAGCCGCGCAGCAAGGACGTGGGCGGGCCCTGGCCGGAGTTCCTCGAGGGCGGCCGCGACGCGATCGCCACCCTGTCGTGACCGCCCGACAGGAAGACGCGCAGGAAGTGACCCGGAAACAGGAAGTGACACAGCAACCGGAAGAGACACGGCAACAGGAAGTGTCACAGCGACAGGAAATGACACGGAAAGTCGTGACGCAGGAGGACGAGCGGGAAGGGACGTTCACCGCGCTGCGCACACAGCTCCAGGAAGCCGCCGAGACGTTCGCCGGCGGGCCCGACGCGCTCCAGGACATCCTCCTCGGCCTCGTCGACGACGTCGACCGCGCGCTGCGCGAACCCCTGGAGATCTTCCCGGTCTGCCACCACTCCCCGGCATCCGCGCTCGCCATGGCGCGGCGCCTGCGGGAGAAGCGGCCCAAGGTGGTGTACCTGGAGCTGTGCGAGGACATGGCACCGCTCCTGACCGAGCTGCGCAACTGCAAGCTCCCCGTGGCCCTCCAGGCGTTCGCCACCGACGTCAAGGGCTTCCCGGCCGACTGGTCGCCCCTGTCGGTGGTCGCGCCGATCACCGAGGCGTCCGCCGAGTACCAGGCGATCGCCTACGCCCTGGAGACGCCCGGCGTCGACCTCGTCCTCGTCGACCGCTCCTCCGACCACGTCTTCCAGTGGGACGCGGCCGGCCCCGCAGCCGCGGAACCCGCCGGCCCGGACGCACCGCCGGCCGAGGAGGAGGCCGCCCTGCACGGCGACGCGGTCGGCGTCGACCTGGGCGACCTGAGGCCCCGCTTCGCCGAACTGGAGGAACACCTGCTGCGCCACGGCCGGGTGCGGCACTGGTCGGAGTGGTGGCACCAGTACGTGGAGCTGCCGCTCGGCGACAGCGACCACGACACCTACCGGCAGGTCATGTTCCTGATCGGCAGCCTGTTCCGCCGCCTCGCACCCGGCGACCCGCACCGGGTGCGGGTGGACGAGGACCGCGAGCGGTACATGTGGACCCGGATGCGCGAGCACCTCGCCGCGACCGGCACCGACCCCGCCGACTGCCTCTACGTGTGCGGCGCGTTCCACGCGGCCAGCCGCGTCGCCGAGTTCGGCGTGCACGGCTGCGACACCTTCGAGATCAGCCCGCCCAGCGGCAGCACCTGGCAGCACGGCCTGATCCCCTCCAGCCACGCGGCGATCGAGGCGCAGTTCGGCCTCGCCGCGGGCTCCGTGTCGATCGCCGCGACCACCTGGGCCAAGCAGCTCCGGCGCAGCGGAGTCCGGCCGTTCCGGCTTGCGGGCCAGGCGGGCACCGAGAAGACCGGCCGCGGAGGAGCAGCACCGCCGCCGGCCCGGCCGGCCGCCCCGCCCGCCGACAAGCTGACCGGCTTCCTGCGGCAGCCGCCCGCCCTGGACCGCCTCGACGAGGCCGAACTCCTCGGCTGGTCGGTGGAGATCGTGCGCGCCGCGCGCCGCAACGGCTACCTCGCCTCCACCGCCGACGCCATCGCCGTGTTCGAGACGTCGATCCTGCTGGCCGGCCTGCGCGACCGGGCCAAGCCGACGCCGTACGACTTCCAGGACGCGGCCGTCACCTGCATCGAGAAGGACACCGTGCCCGGCCGGCGCGACGTGCGGCGGCTCGTGGAGATCATGATGGGCGGCGACCGGATCGGCCGGGTCGGCTACGACGCGCTGCCCCCGCTCGCCCGGGACGTGTACGACCGGCTCGCGCCGCTGAACCTGAAACTCCAGCAGCGCGGCGTCCGGCGGGCGTTGCTCGACATCGCCTCCCGGCCGGAACTGGAGCGGTGCTCGGACACGCTGTGGATCCTGCGGTACCTGCTGCCGCAGGGCGCCGCCCGGCCGATCATGGGCGAGCGGCGGCTCGGGGAGCGGCCCATCCAGGAGTCGTGGGACCTCGCCCTGGGCACCCACCAGCGGGCCCTCATCGAACTCGGCTACGAGGGCGTCAGCATCGAGCAGGTCCTGGAGCAGCGCCTGCGCCGCACGGCCTACGACCCCCGGGCGAGGGCGGCGACCGTCCTGGCGGCCGTCGAGGACGCGACGCTGTACCTGCGCAGCCGGCGCCTCGCCGACGAACTGGGCACCCGGGCCCTGGAAGTCCTGGCGGGCGAACGCAGCGTCGACGGCGCGCCGGAGGTACTGCGCCGGGTCCGCCGGCTGCTGGCGTACTACCGCACCAGCGAACCCCGCCTGCCCGCGTGGATCGAGTCCTTCGCCAAGACGGGATACGCCCACTACTGCACCCTGCTGCCGACGGCGTTCACCGACGAGGACGCCACCGTGCGCCAGGTCGCGGCGATGCTGGGCTTCCTGTTCAGCATGGAGAGCCTGGCCCTCTCCCTGGGCTGCGACCGCAACCAGCTGGAGCTGGCGGTCGCCCAGTCGCACCCGACGGACCCGGCGAAGACGGCACTGCTGTGGGCGGCCCAGGTCCAGCTCGGCCGCCTGTCCCGGACCGGCCTGCGCCGAAAGTGCGACGGCCTGCTGGCCAACCCGCTCGTCGTGCCGTCCTACCCCCGCTACCTCAGCGGCTTCGTGCACGCGCTGGAACCGGTGCCGGGCCTGTCGGACGTCGTGGTGGCAGCCGTGTCGAACGCCTTCGCCCGGCTGCCGGACCAGGTCCTGCTGCCCTGGCTGCCGACGCTGATCACCACCCTGCGGTCCGGCGCCGCGGACCTGGCACCGCTCCTCGTCCGCGAGGCCGGCCGCATCTTCCCCGGCAGGCTCGCCGCGCTCGACGCGTGGGTGCCGCCGTGGCGGGACCGGCAGCCCGTGGACGCCGCCCCGCCGGTGCCACGCCCCGCCGCCGTCCGAGGCGCCGCGCTCCTCGCCGCGCATCCCACGGCGTGCGACGCGCTGGCCGGACTGCTGGGCTGCGAGGGAACGTGGGAGCCGGTGGACACCGGCCCGCAGGGCGCGGCCCTGCTCGGCCGCCACCCGGACACGGCGACGGCACTGGGGGCGCTGCTGGCCACACTCCGTCCGGGCGGGGCGGAATCCGGCCGGACGGTGCGGAGCGGGTCCTGACCGGGCGGTGTGGGGCAGGTCCCGGCCAGGCGGGCGGGGCCCGCGCCCTCCACTCTCCCGTCACCGGGCGGGTGGGGACCGGGGCACAGGGCCGTGCCGGACGGAGCCGCAGGCCGGACCGCGGGCATCACCCCGGACCGCAGGCATCGCCCCGGGCCGCGGGACGCGCAGCCCTGGAGGACGTGCGAGGTCCCGGGACGACACACAAGAGTGTACGTTCGTACGCTCGACCTATAGGCTCACGTCTCATGACCGTTGACGTTCTCCGCCGGCCGGCGACGGCCGAGCGGCAGGCCCGCGCGGCCGTCGCCGTACTGTTCTTCACGAACGGGGCCCTGTTCGCCAACCTCCTGCCGAGATATCCGCAGATCAAGGAAGACCTCGGCATCGGGAACGCCGCCTACGGGCTGGCCGTCGCGGCGTTCCCGACGGGCGCCCTCGTGGCCGGCCTGGCGGCAGGTGTCCTCATCCGCCGGCTGGGCTCGGCCCGCGTGGCGGTGGCCTGCACGCTGCTCACGGCCGCCGGGATCCTCGTCGCGGGCCTGGCGGACTCGGTCGTGGTGTTCGCGGCGGCACTGTTCCTGGCCGGGGCGATGGACGCGATCACCGATGTCGCGCAGAACGCCCACGGCCTGCGGGTGCAGCGCCGCTACGGACGCTCCATCATCAACTCCTTCCACGCCATCTGGTCCATCGGCGCCGTCACCGGGGGCTCCATGGCCGCCGGCGCGATCGCGCTCGGCCTCTCCCGGGGGCAGCACCTGCTGGCCTCGGCGGTGGTGTTCTCGATCGCCGCCTGCGCAGCCCTGCGGTTCTGCCTGCCCGGACCCGACGACGAGCCGGTCACGGGGGAAAGCGGACCGGTCACGGGGGAAAACGGACCGGTCGCGGGGGACAGCGATCCGGTCACGGGGGAAAGCGGACCGGTCGCGGGGGACAGCGATCCGGCCTCGGGGGAAACGGGTGCCGAAGACCGGGAACCGCGGCGGGAGGAGCGCCCGGCGGCCCCTCGGCGCACCGGATACCTGCTGGCCGCGCTCGTCCTCATCGCCACCGCCGGCACGCTCGTCGAGGACGCCGGGAACTCCTGGGCCGCGCTCTACCTCTCCGGCACGCTGCACGCCTCGGTGACGCTGGCGGCCTCCGGCTACATCGCCCTCGTGGGCGCCCAGTTCGTCGGCCGTCTCCTCGGCGACCGGCTCGTCGACCGGTTCGGCCAGCGCGCGGTGGCCCGCGCCGGCGGCCTCGTCGTCGCGGCCGGCATGGGCCTGGCGCTGGCCGTGCCCACGGTCCCCGGGACGATCCTCGGTTTCGCCGCGGCCGGACTGGGGGTGGCGACGCTGGTTCCCGCGGCGATGCACGAAGCCGACGAACTGCCCGGCCTCAAGCCCGGATCCGGACTGACCGTCGTCTCCTGGCTCATGCGCCTCGGCTTCCTGCTCTCCCCGCCGGCCGTCGGGCTCGTCGCCGACGCGACCACCCTCCGGCTGGGCCTGCTGGTGGTCCCCCTGGCCGGCGCCCTCGTGATCCTGCTCGCCGGAGTACTCCGGACCCGACGGCGGTGAACCCCGCCCGGCGAACCCGGCCCCTGCGCGCCCCGGCGCCGCGGGACGACACGCACCCATGAGCGTACGATCGTACGCTCACGCGTGTACCCTCGTCCGCATGCCGACGGACTACTTCGCGCAGGACCCGCGCACGAACCTGGAACGCATGCAGGCGGGTGACCTCTACATCGCCGACGACCCCGAGATCGCCCGCCGGCACCAGCAGGCGGTACGGCTGGCCGCCCGCTTCCAGGCCGCCTACCTCGAGGACGCGGGCACCGCCCAGTCGATCCTCACGCAGCTGCTCGGCTCCGTGGGCGACGAGGTCCACGTACGGCCGCCGCTCCACGTCGACTACGGCAGCAACATCTCCATCGGGGCACGCACCTTCGTCAACCACAACCTGACCGCCCTGGACGTCGCGTCGATCACCATCGGTGAGGACTGCCAGATCGGGCCGAACGTCCAGCTGCTCACCCCGACCCACCCGCTGGAGCCGCAGCCCCGGCGCGACAAGCTGGAAGCCGCCCGCCCGATCACCATCGGCAACAACGTGTGGCTCGGCGGCGGCGCCATCGTCCTGCCCGGCGTCACCATCGGGGACAACTCCGTCATCGGCGCCGGCGCCGTCGTCACCAAGGACGTCCCCGCGAACGTCGTCGCCGTCGGCAACCCGGCCCGCCCGGTCCGCGACCTCTGACCCTCCGCCATGGCCACCGGACACACCGACCCCCAGCGCCGCGAACGCATCATCGCCGCCACCCTCGACCTCATCGCCGAGGAGGGCGTCGCGGGCGTCTCCCACCGGAAGATCGCCGCGCGCGCCGGTGTCCCCCTGGGGTCGATGACCTACCACTTCAGCGGCATCGACGACCTGCTCCGGGAGGCGTTCGGCCGCTTCACCGACCATTTCGTCGCCGTCTTCGACGCGTACCTGGCGGCACCGGCCGGCCGCGACGAGGCCCGCGCGGCCGTGGCCGACCTCGTCCACGCCCTGTCCGAGGGAAGCCGGCGCGACCTCGTGCTCACCCAGGAGCTGTACACCCTCGCCGCCCGCCGGCCCGCCTACCGGGAACTCACCCAGACCTGGATGCGCCGCAGCCGGATCCACCTGGAGAAGCACTTCGACCCGGACACCGCCCGCCAGCTCGACGCCCTCATCGAGGGCCTGACCCTCCACCGCGCCCTGGCCACCGAACCCCACGGCCGCGACCTCACCCTCGAGGCGATCACCCGCATCACCACACCCCGTCGGCGTGAACCGGGCGACGGGCCCCGGTAAGGCTTCGTCACGTCGAGTGATCTCGCCTGGTGGTGAATATCTTCGGGGGTGAGGCTGGGGAAGTGGAACGGCTCCGCGGTGAGTGGGCGGAGTTCGTTGCCGATGTGTTCGGGCCGTTGCCGCGGCGGGATCCGCGGCGGCGGGGCGCGTAATGTCCGCGGGGCCTGATGCCAGACGGCTGGTGCGAGTCGATCCGGCCGAGGGCCGACCGGCTGCCGGATGACCGACCTGCCCGCCACCACCCGATCACCGGCCCGGCGCGGTGGGCGAAGACGCGCCGGCGGGTCGAGTACGACTACCGCGAACTCGAACACGGCCTGGGCCTGGACCACTTCGAAGGCCGCACCTGGCGCGGCCGGCACCACCACGTCACCCTCGTCACCGCCGCCCAGGCCTCCCCCACCCTCCGGCGGTCCGACCCCAAAGCCCGGATGTCGGCCAGGCCCCCTGCCAGGTACTGGGCGAGCCCCGGAACCTGCTGAGGTGCTGGGCCGGCACCTGCACCACCTGCGGCCCGCCCCTGCCGGCCAGCAGAACCAGAACCCGGCGAAGCCCTACCGGGCTGTTCCGTCCGGATCACGCCTTGTTGCACGTCGGGCGCGCTGCACGGGTGATCCCCTGTGCCGGGCTGGACAGGGTGGCCGCCATGAGCGGTCACCGCGGAAACCAGACCATATCTCCGGTGCTGCTCGGCGTGGATGGCGGCGGCTGGTTGCCTGTCACCGCGGGCGAGTCGGGAGCGGCTGTCTTTCGCAGCGCAGACACCACTCGGTATGCCAAGTGCGTGCCCGCCGCAGACGCAGCCGACCTGAAAACCGAGCGCGACCGGGTCGCATGGCTGAGCGGTCAGGGTGTACCCGGCCCCCGGGTGCCCGACTGGCAGGCGAGTGACGCAGGCGCCTGTCTGGTGACGAGTGCTGTCTCCGGCATCCCTGCGGATCAGGTACCCGCTGAGGACTTGCGGGGAGCCTGGGAACGCATCGCGGACGCGGTCCGCCGACTGCACGAGGTGCCCGTGTCCCAGTGCCCCTTCCACCGGGGGCTGGACGCTATGGCCGCCGTGGCACGCGACGTCGTGGCCCGTGACGCAGTCGACCCCGAGTTCCTCCCCGTCGACCAGCAGCAGACGCCCACTGCGGAACTGCTGGACCGCCTCACCCGGCAGGTCGCACGGCGACGGGAGCAGGAAGCCGCCGACACGGTCGTCTGCCACGGGGACCTGTGCCTGCCCAACATCGTTCTCGATCCGCAGAACCTGGACGTGTCGGGCTTCATCGACCTGGGCCGCCTCGGACTGGCCGACCGTTACGCCGACCTGGCACTGCTGCTCGCCAACGCGTGAGAAACATGGACGGACGAGGAGCGGGCCCGGGCCGCGGACATGGCCTTCGCCGAGAGGTACGGCATCGCCCTCGACCACGATCGCCTGCGCTTTTACCTCCAGCTCGCCCCGCTCACCTGGGGCTGACCGATTTCCTGGGAAACATCGGGCGGACCCGGGGGAAGATGCCGGCGCTGCGGAGTCCGGCCAGGTGAACGGTCGCGGTCTTCTCGTGGCGGATGGCGCTGCCGCGCCACTGCTTCGAGCGGTCGATGCACCGATCGACGGTGTTGCGCTGCCTGTACGTTCCCCGGTCGAAGGCCGGCGGTCCGCCACCGGCCTGTCCGCGTCGCAGCCGGTTGCCGTACCTCTCCGGCGGGTGCGCCCACCGCGTGCCGCTCCGGAACCTGCCGGCGATCGCATCGATCACCTCACGGTGGTCCCGCCGGCGGCCACCCCGCTTCGGCGTCCGCCCCGGGAGCAACGGCTCGGTCCGCGCCCACTGCGCGTCAGCCGACGGCACACCCGGACCAATGGCCGACTGATCCGAACGAAACCGCCTGGCCGTTCGTGCGGCGCAGACCCGGCCTGCGCCGCACGGGCACGGCGGGCGACCCGGCCCGCCCCGGCCGTCATCGCCGTACCGCCCGCCGCCGGCGGAAGCGGGGCCGCCGTCAGGCGTAGGTTTCGAACTCGGCCACCCGGGGCGTGCCGGCCGAACCGGTGATCTCGAATGTGATCTTGCGCAGCGAGGTCTGGGGGAAGGTGATGACCCCCGCTCCGCTGCCGGAGGCGAGGACGGCGCCGGTGTCGGCGTTGAGGACCCGCCAGGACGTGATGGCACCGGCCGAGCCCGATGCCTCCCGAATGTTGATCTTGGACACGGTGGTGGCGGATCCCCACTTGATGGAGACCGACCCGGTGGAGCCCACCGGCGACCAGTAGGTGCTCATGTCACCGTCGCGCACGTTGCCGTAGCTCGTCCCGTCGGCCTTGCCGGAACCGTCGGAACCGGCTCCGATACTGAGGTTGGTCCCGCCGGGCTGGGTCGGTGCCGGGGTCGGCGTGGAGCTGGTCGGCGTGGGCGTGGGCGTGGCGGTGGGCGTCTCGGTCGGTGTCGGTGTCGGTGTCGGCGTCGGCGTCGGACTCGGCGTCTGCGGCGAGCAGTTGCCGTCCGACACCTGCAGGCCCTTGCCGGCGCCCGCCGTCCGGCTCACGACGTCCGGCACACAACCGGCATCGTCGAGGCGGTACGAGTACGGGATGGCGACCGTGGTGTTGGACTTCGGGTCGGGGCCGGCCGGGTTGTTCTCGCTGCCGGGGGCGGACCAGGTCACGTTGTCGAAGATGTTGCCGCCGACCTGCCAGTAACCGGCCGCGTCGGTGTAGAACGTGCCCAGGACGTCCTTGGAGTCCTCGAAGTAGTTGTTGTCCACCTTGGCGCGGGCGCCGGCCCGGGAGTTGATGCCGGACTCGTTGAGGCTCACGTAGTGGTTGTTGTAGATGTGGGCGACGCCGCCGCGCAGCAGGGGAGCGCGGGAGTCGATGTTCTCGTACTTGTTGTGGTGGAACGTGACGTAGCCGTTCGAGAGGTCGCTCTCGCTGGAGCCGATGAGGCCGCCCCGGCCGGAGTTGCGCAGGATGCTGTAGGACAGGGTCACGTACTGGGTGTTGTCCTTCATGTCGAAGAGGCCGTCGAACCCCTCCGACTCCCCGCCCGACGCCTCCAGGGTGACGTGATCGACCCAGACGTTGCGGACGTTGCTCTCCATGCCGATGGCGTCACCGCCGTTGGACGTGGGGGAGCCCGACTTCTTGACGTTCCGGACGGTCACGTTCTGGATGACGATGTTGCTCGAGTCCCGGATGTGGATGCCCAGCTGGTCGAAGACGGCACCGCTGCCGACCCCGACGATCGTGACGTTGCTGATCTGCTTGAGCTCGATCACACCGGCGGCGGTGCTGCAGCTCTCGCCGGACACCTTGGCGGTGTTGGCGTGGTTGATGGTCCCCTCGACCTCGATGGTGATCGGAGTGCTGCTGCTGGCCCGGCCGCACAGGGCCGCGTGGATCGCGGTCCCCGTGGTGGCCCGTACCGTCTGCCCGCCCGCGCCGCCGGTGGTCCCGCCGTTCTGGGTCGCGTAGCCGGTGGCGCCACCGGTCGCCGCCGAGGCGTCGGGTGTCGACAGGAACGCGCCGGTCCCGGCCGCCAGTGCCAGGGTGGCCAGCGCCGCGTGGAGTCGCAATGCGACGGATCGTCTCATCCTCGCCTGCCCTTTCGTCGTCGGATGCCGGGCCGAATGCCGGGCATTGCCGTTGCGTCTCCTGGTTGCCTCCGTGGCCGCAGAGGTTGCCGCCCTTGCCGGCCGCAGAGGTGGCCGCCCTCTCGCACGGCCGAGCGCGGGCCGGCCCGGGAAGGGTTCTTCACCGGTGCACGTTCAAGCCGCGGGCCCGGACCGGTGCACGGTCCGGGCCCGCCCTGACGCCGGTGGGATCATCGGCCGGGGTACAGGGTTCGGTGCAGGCGTTCGGCCACGCCGTCGAGGGTGGCGGCGGCCATGAGCTCCATCAACGGGAGTTCGCAGCCGAAGACGTGCTGCAGCCGGACGCTGAGTTCGGCCCCCATGAGCGAGTCGAGGCCGAGGTCGGTGAGAGGGGCGGTGGCGCTGACGCGCTCGGGAGCCGTCTGCAGGATGCCCGCGATCACCGTGGTGAGCGTGTCGGTGATCAGGGCGATGCGGTCGCTGTCGCTGTCGGCGTCCGCCAGGAGCTGCCGCAGGTTGCCGGCGGCCTGCGGAGCGGACGTGCCGGTGGTGTGCCGGAGCTGAGCGGCGAACCGCGGGCTCGCGACGGCGGGGAGGATGTGGGTGAGGCGTTCCCAGTCCATGACGCCCGCGGCGACGGACGGTTCGGTGCCGGCGGTGAGATGGCGGTCGAGGACGGCCATGGCGGTGGCGGGGCTGATCAGGCCGATGCCGGAGCGGGCGATGGTGTCGGTCATGAGGGTGCGCGCGACGTAGCCGGTGTCGCTGATCCCGCCCCAGGCCAGCGCGAGGCCGGGCCTGCCGTCGGCGCGCCGGGCGCGCATCAGGGCTTCCAGATGGAGGTTGGCGGCCGCGTAGGGGGCTTGGTGGAGATTGCCGACGAGGGCGGCGACGGAGGAGTAGACGACGAAGAAGTCGGTGCCGTGTTCCCTGCTGAGTTCGTCCAGGACCCGAGCGCCGCGGATCTTGGCCGCCAGCACCTTCCTGACGCGGTCCGGGGTGAGTTCCTCCAGGGGCGCGTCGTCCAGGTGCATGGCGGCGTGAATGATCCCGCGTACGGGCTTCCCCTTGCCGGCGGCGTGCCGGAAGACGTGGCCGACGGCCGTACGGTCGGTGATGTCGGCCGCGTACGCGGCGGCGTCGACGCCCTGTTCCTTCAGGTGCGCGAGCAGGGCGGCGGCTTCGGGGGTGGCGGCTCCGCGGCGGCCGATGAGGGCCAGATGGCGAGCGCCCCGGTCGGCGAGGTGACGGGCGGTGGCGGCGCCCAGGCCGCCGAGCCCGCCGCTGACCACGTAGGTGGCCGCGGGGTCGAGCGGCGCCGCCTGGTGCGGTTGCCGGACCTCGACGGGGTCGGTGCCGGTGAAGGTGATGACGACTTTGCCCAGGTGCCGGGAGTGCGCCAGGGCCTCCAGGGCCTCGTCGACGCGGGTGGCGGGGTAGGTCTGGTGGGGCAGCGGCCGGTGGACGCCGTCGGCGACGCGGCGGGTGACCTCGGTGAAGGCGTCCGCGGCCTCGGCCGGGGTGTCGGAGATCAGCCGGGTGATGTCGACGGCGTGGTAGGAGAGGTTGTCGCGGAAGGGCCGCAGGAGCAGCGGACTGTTGGCGTAGATGTCGCGCTTGCCCAGCTCGACGAACCGGCCGCCGGGGCGCAGGCATTCCAGGCCGCGGGCGATGGCCTCGCCCGCGAGGGAGTTGAGGACGACGTCGACGCCGCGGCCGCCGGTGAGCCGGTGCACGTCGTGTGCGAAGGACAGGCTGCGGGAGTCCAGTACGTGCTCGGCTCCGAGGGTGCGCAGCAGGTCGCGTTTGGCGGGGCTGCCGGCGGTGGCGATGACGCGGGCCCCGATGTGGGCCGCGTGGCGCAGGGCGGCCAGCCCGATGCCGCCCGCACCGCCGTGCACGAGCACGGTCTCCCCGGGCTTGAGCCGTGCGCACCGCTCCAGGCTGTGCTGGACGGTGAGGTGGACGGCGGGCAGGGTCGCGGCCTGGGCGTAGGTGAGGTGGCCGGGGATGCGGCCGGTCTGCTCGACGCGGACGGTCACGTGGGAGGCGAGGGTGCCGTGGCCGAAGGCGTAGACCCGGTCGCCGGCCGCCAGGGAGGTGACGCCGGGGCCGACGGCGACGACGTCACCGGCGCATTCCAGGCCCAGCCGAGGCTCGCCGGTGGTGGCCGGTTCGGCGCCGGGGGGCAGCAGCCCCTGGGCGAGCATCACGTCCCGGTAGTTCAGCGCGGCGGCACGCACGCGTACCGTGACCTCCCCGGCTCCCGGCGCCGGCGGGTCGGCGGCCGTCCAGGCCAGGCCGGGTTCGCGTCCGGGACGTTCCAGGCGCAAGGCGTAGTGTTCGCCGGGGCGGGCCGTGCGGACGGCCGGCGGGCAGGCGGTCACCCGTGCGGTGAAGCGCCCGTGACGGCCGAGGAGGATCTCGTCGTCGGCGCCCGGGTCGAGCAGCTCGGGCAGCAGGCGGGCCGCGTCCTCCGCCGGGCTGTCGCCGGGGTGCAGGGAGACACGGCGGACGGTGAGCAGGGGCCGTTCGTTGGCCAGGACCCGGGCGGTGCCCCAGGCCGCGGCGTGCACCGGGGAGGCGGCCGGGGCGGCCTCCGGCGCCGGGAACAGGCCGGTGGGGCCGGTGACCAGCCACATCGCGGCCGTGCCGTCGGCGGCCGGCACGCACGCCCTGGCCGCCTTCTTGATCAGTTCCGTTGCCTCGACGACCGCTTCGACGGCGTCCTCGTCCTCGTCGCCGGCGGCAGGGCCGGACAGGACGCAGACGGCGTGGACGGGGCCCGGCCGGGTGCCGGCCGCGGGGGTCACCTCGTCATCGTCCGTGACCAGGTGCGCGGTGTGGCCGGCGCCGGTGAGGGCGTGCGTCAGCCGGGCGGCGAGCGGCCGGCCGGGGGCGTCCGTGACGACCGCCCAGGTGGTGCGCGCGTCCGTGTCCGGCACGGTCTGCCGCGGTGCGCCTGTGGTGGGGGCGGGGCGCCGGGCCAGGAGCAGGGAGTGGGCGCCTTCGGCTTCCGGCCGGCTGCTGCCGGTGCGGGCGACGGAGTCGAAGCCGCACGCGGCGAGCAGGGGCGCCCAGGCGTCCCCGGGGAGAAGCGGGCCGTTCCGCAGGTCGGTGTCGGTGAAGGACCAGAACTCCTTCAGCAGGCCGAAGCAGGGGCCGAGGATGTCCTCGTCGTGGCTTTCGACGGCCATCAGCTGCCCGCCGGGGGCCAGCAGGCCGGCGATGCGGCGGCAGGTCGCCCGCAGGTCGCGGGTGGCGTGCAGCACGTTGGAGGCGACGACCAGGTCGAAACCGCCGGGGGCGAACCCCTGCTCGGCCGGGTCGGCGTCGAGGTCGAGGGTGCGGTAGGTGAGGAAGTCGTAGGCGGCGAAGCGTGCCTGGGCGCGGGGGAAGAACGCGGCCGAGACGTCGCTGTAGACGTACGCCGTCAGGTGGGCGGGCAGCACGGGCAGCAGATGGCCGGTGAGGCTGCCCGTTCCGGCGCCGACCTCCAGGATCCGCAGGGGCCGGTCCTGCGGCCACGCGCGCAGCATGCGTTCCAGCAGGGCGCGCGCGTACTGCGCGTGCAGCCGCACCTGCGGGGTGTCGGCGTAGAAGGCTTCGACCAGGTGCCGGTCGGCCTCGGTGAACAGCAGCTCGCGCGGGTCGGTGCGGCCGGTGAGGAGGTCGGTCAGATGGGTGCCGCAGCGGGTGTAGACGGCGATCGCGGTGATCCACTCGGGGAAGCGGTCGGCCAGTTGCCGCACCTGTTCGTGCGGCTGCGCGGTACCGGTCGGGCGCCATCGCTCATCGCCGTCCGCTTCCACGCGGCGCAGCAGGCCGGCGTGCTCGGCCAGGCGTGCCAGCAGCCTCAGGTAGGGGAGGTGGTGCGGCTGGACGCCGGCCGCCAGCAGCTCCGCGGCACCGAACGCGTCGCGGCCCGGGACCAGCCGGGCGAAGGCGGCTGCCGCCCAGTGGCCGACGGTGAGCTTCACCCGCGGTGCGAAGGCCGCGTAGTCGTCGGGGTGTTCCGTCTCCAGCCGCGCCCGCCTCGCCCGGGTGCCGGCGACCGACACCTGCGGATCGGGCCACGGGCACGCGCCGGGCACCGCGTCCCCGGGGCGGGGTGCGGCGCGCAGTACCTGCGTCAGCTCCTGCGTCCGCGCCCGCCGGCCGGTCACACCGCGCAGGCGGCAGCCGGTCAGTTGGGCGCAGACGGTGCCGTCCTGGGCGGCGATGGTGAGGTCGACGACGGCGTGCGGCCCCGACAGCTCCCGCAGCCGGACGTGCACGTGCCCGCGGGAGGGGAGGGGCTGCCAGCAGCGTGCCGTACCGATCGCGATGGGCAGGAACACGCGCGGGCCGGCCACGGCCGCCAGCAGCGGTGCGGCGGCCTGCAGGGCACCGTCGCAGACGAGCGGATGGGCCTCGAAGGCGTCCGTGGCGTCGTGGCCGGGCAGCTCGTAGTCGGCGAGTACGTCGTCCTCGCCGAGGCGGAGGCCGGTCAGGACCCGGAAGGCGGGGCCGTAGGCCAGTCCGGCCTCGCGGGCGCGGTCGTAGTGGGTGGCTCCGTCGACGACCGGTCCGCGCAGACGGGCGCGCAGTGCGGCGAGGTCGAGGCCGTCCGGGGCCGGGGCCAGGCAGCGCCGCACGCGTCCCCGGGCGTGCAGGCGCCAGTCGCCGGTGGTGCCGGTGCGTGAGGCGAAGCGGACGAGGCCGTCCGCCGGGGACAGGGAGGTCTGCACCGTCAGGTGGGCCGGATCGTCGTCCCGGGGCAGGGCGAGCGGGCGGACGATGTCGAGATCGGTGACTTCGCAGGTGGCGGCCAGGGCCGCGCGGCCGGCGGCGAGAGCGGCCTCCAGGTAGCAGGTTCCGGGCATGACGACGCTGCCGTCGACCCGGTGGTCGGCCAGCCAGGGGAGGCGGCTGCCGGACAGCTGCTGGTGCCAGGCCGGTTCGGCGACGGCGGCGCGGCGGCCGAGCAGCGGATGCACCAGCGTCTTGTCCTGCGGGACGTTCACCCACCAGTCGGGCTCCCCGTTGTGGCAGCGCTCCCGCTGGAAGGGGTAGGAGGGCAGCGACGTCACCCGGCCCGGGTGCGGGAAGCTGCGCCGCGGCCGGGCGCCGGCGGCGATCAGCCGGGCGGCCGCGCGCCGCACCGATGCCGGGGCGGCCTGCTCCCGGCGGCAGACGGCGAGGACGGCGTCGGCGCCCAGCATGCGGCGCAGGTAGCCGGAGAGCACCGCGTGCGGGCCGATCTCGACGAACTGGGTGCAGCCGGACTCGGCGAGGGAGCGCACCGCATCGGAGAAGAGCACGGGCTCGCGGACGTTGCGCCACCAGTACTCGCCGTCCAGCCGGGGCCCGTCGAGCAGGCCGCCGGTGACAGTGGAGGCGAACACACGCCGGTGCGCCCCGGGCCGAAGCCCGCGCAGCCCCTCGGCCAGATCGTGCCGGATGGGGTCCATGGCGCGGCTGTGGAAGGCGTGGTCGAGGTCGAGTTCGCGGAAGAACACCTCCCGGGCGGACAGCTCCCGGCCCAGCTCCGCCAGCGCCTCGGCGTCACCGGCCAGCGTCACGTCGTGGTCACTGTTGACGCCGGCCAGCTCGATCCGCCCCCGATGGGCGGCCAGTTCCTTCTCGGCCTCCCGCGGACCCAGACCGCAGGCCGCCATCCTGCCGGTGCCGGCGGTGGCCGCCTGAGCCGTGCTGCGCGCCACGACCACCCGGCACGCCTGCGCCAGGTCCAGACTGCCGCTCACATACGCCGCGGCGATCTCACCGACGCTGTGCCCCGTCACCGCGTCCGGCTCGACACCGTAGGAAGCCAGCAACCGGACCAGGCCGGCCTGCACCGCGAACAGCAGCGGCTGCGCCACCTCCGTCAGCCGCAGCCGCGGCGCACCGGCCAGCAGCTCCCCGGTCACCGACCAGCCCAGCAGCGGGGAGAGTTCGGCGTCGACGGCGTCGACGGCCGCCCGGAAGACGGGCTCGGCCTCGAGAAGGTCGACGGCCATCCCCGGCCACTGCGCACCGTTGCCGCTGAAGACGAACGCCACCTTCCCCTCCCGGGCGGCCACATCGGTGACCGCCCGGTCGTCGCCCTGACCGCCGGCCGCGGCGAGAAGCGCCTCGGCGGCCTCTCCCGGTGTCGACGCCAGCACCGCGGCGCGCCGCTCGTAGCGCCGGCGCCGGACGGTGGCCGTGTAGGCGGCGTCGTAGAAGTCCGCGTCCGAGGTGAACTGCAGGTGCTGCGCCATTTGCTCGCAGGCGGCGCGCAGCGCCTGGCCGGTCCGGGCCGAGACGACCACCGGCAGCACCTGGCCCGGCCGGCCACCGCTGCCGGCTGCCGTGCCGTGCCCGTCCGGGGCGGTCGTGCCGTGCCCGCCCGGGACGGTGGCCGGGGCCGCCAGGAGCAGGTGGGCGTTGGCGCCGCCGAATCCGAAGGAGTTGACGCCGACGAGAGGCAGTGCCTGGGGCGGCAGCGGCTGGAGGCGGGTGACGGGGTGGAGGTTCAGCCCGGCGAAGTCGATGGCCGGGTTCGGTTCGTCGGCGTGCAGTGTCGCCGGTACCTGCCGGTGCTTGAGCACCAGCAGCGCCTTGAGCAGTCCGGCGATGCCGGAAGCCGCCTCCAGGTGTCCGAGGTTGGACTTGACCGAACCGATGGGCAACGCCCCCGTGCTGCGGCCGGTCCCCAGCACCCGGCCGATCGCCTCGCACTCCACCGGGTCCCCCGCCGGTGTGCCGGTGCCGTGCGCCTCCAGGTAGGCCAGGTCGTCCGGGAGCACGCCGGCCCGCTCGTACACCTCGCGCAGCAGCGCCGCCTGGGCACTGCTGCCGGGAAGCGCCAGGCCGGGAGTGCGGCCGTCGTTGTTGGTGCCGCCGGCCAGGATGACGCCGTGGATCCGGTCGCCGTCGGCCCGCGCGTCCGCCACCGTCTTGAGCAGCAGCAGGCCGCCGCCCTCCGCTCGGACGAACCCGTCGGCCCGCGCGGAGAACGGGGCGCAGCGCCCCGTCGGCGACAGCATCGAGGCGGAGGAGAAGCCGGCGAAACCCTGCGGGTTGAGCAGGACGTTGATCCCGCCCGCGACCGCCACCCGGGAACGCCCGGCCCGCACGTGCTCACACGCCTGATGGACCGCGGTGAGCGCCGAGGAACAGGCCGTGTCGACCATGACCGACTGGCCGCGCCAGTCGAAGAAGTGCGACAGCCGGTTGGCCACGATGGCCCCCGCCATGCCGGTCATGGTGTAGGCGTTGCCGGACTCCGGCACACAGGACTGCAACTCGCCGTAGTCCCGGCTGGAGCAGCCGATGAACACCGCGGTGTCCGAGCCCTCCAGGCCGGCCGCGTCCACACCGGCGTCGTCCAGGGCCTCGACCGCCATCTCCAGCAGCAGCCGCTGCTGCGGGTCCATCCGGGACGCCTCGCGCGGGGAGATGCCGCTGAAGCAGGAGGCGTCGAAGCCGAAGACGTCGTCCAGGAAGCCGCCGGCGGCCGTGTAGGACTGACCGGGGCGGCGGCGCGCCGGGTCCACGAAGTCGCCGGCCGGGAACCGGTCGGCCGGCACCTCGCCGATCACGTCCCGCCCGGCCGCCAGCACGGCCCACAGGTCGTCCAGACTGCGGACCGCGCCGGGCAGACGGCAGGCGACACCGACGATGGCCACGGCGTCATCGGGCACGAACGACACACGCAAAGACAACGCTGTACTCCGTGAGAGAAAGGGGAGGAAGGGAGGAGGAAGGAAAGGGAGGGAAAGGGAGGGAAAGGGAGGAAGAGCCGGAACGTGAAGCGGAGGACGGTGGGGACCTCCGCGCAGGTGAGGGCCCGCGGTCTACCCGTGGGCGAGGGCGCCACCGGACGGCATGACGGAGGAGTCGCCGAGGCCCAGGGCCTGCTGCAGGAACTCGGTGCCGATCGGTTCCGGTCCGGGCAGGCCCGCCGTGGCGGCGAGCGCGCGCGTCCGGTCGTAGGTGCGGGTGTGCCGGCTGTAGCTCAGGAACCCGGTCAGGTGTGCGGCGACGAACCGCTCCGCCTCCGTGGCATCCGGAAGCGGGCCGCCGGCGCACTCGATGCGCAAGCCGGGATACCGCTGCTCGATGGCGCCGATGAGACGGGCGATCGGCGTGGGCTCGGGATGGACGACGTGGTAGGTGTGCGCGGTCGCACCCCGGTGGGACCCGTCGTGGCCGATGCGGACCATGGCCTCGGTGGCGTAGGTGTCGGGGACGATGTTGAACGTGGCCTGGGGCGCTGCCGGCAGGCGCAGACGCAGCCGGGTGCCGTCCGGGCGCCGAGCGGGGATGCCGGGCGCCCCGCCCCGCGCCACCGCCTCGATCATCTGTCCCAGGACCGACAAGGGGTGTCCGGCTGCCTCTTCCGGCGACACGGAAACGGAAGCGGAAGCGGAAGCGACGATGCTCGGCCGGAGGACCACCACGGGCCGCCCGTGCTGCCGTGCCCACCGGCGCACGAGCTGCTCCGCCGCGAACTTGGAGGCGTCGTAGTGGGTCTCGAAACCGTAGGAGTCGTCGAGTTCGTCCTCGAGGACGTGGCCGTCGGGCCGGGCGCCGGCCACCGCCATGGTGCTCACGTGCACCATGCGGCACTGCCGTGCCGTCGTCGCGGCGAACTCCAGGACCTGGGCCGTGCCGTGCACGTTCACCCGGTGCAACCGCTCCCGCTCACCGCTCAGCGCGATGTCACCCGCGCAATGCCACACGGCGTCCACGTCCTGCGCCAGACGCCGGTACAGAGCCGGGGAAAGCCCCAGCCAGGGCTGGGTGACATCGCCGCTGACGCACCACAGCCGGCCGCGCACCTGCTCACCCGGCATCCCGCCACCGTGCGCCCCGAGGGCGCGCAGCACACGGCCCCGCAGCGCGGAGGGCTCTCCTCGGCCGAGGGCGATCACGCTCCGCGCGCGGGTGGTGAGGAGGAGATGAGCGATGCGGGAGCCGAGGAAGCCGGTGGCTCCGGTGAGCAGGATCGACACGGCACCAGCATGGACCACGCCATCCCGCTGATCAAAACAGAGGGTAATCATTCGAACGCAAAGAGCATTCTATCGTTCCGGGGGGCGGGCCCGGGCACGCGAAAGCCGTCGGCCGCCCCTCTGCGGTCGGCCGACGGCGCTCATCGCGCGCGGGCCGGGCCCACACGGAGTCCGGGCCGGCGACCGCCACCGTGGCGGTGCTCATCGCGCGCGGGCCGGGCGGGGCCCGGTCCGCGCCGGAACCGGCCGGCCGGACGGTGCGCACCACGTCGCCGGGAGCCGGGTGAGACGCGCGCAAGAGAGAAGACCATGGCCTGCGCAGTCGTCGCCCACCACCGCAGCGCCCCCGAGCACGAGGGCGCTGCGGTGCGCGAAGCGCTGCCGAAGGCGCGGCGGGCGACCCATGCCGAACCGGCGTACCTGATGCACGAGGTGCACTCCGTGGCCGACGAGCCCGGCGGTTTCCTGCTGTACGAGCGCTACGAGTACTACGAGTACTACGAGTACTACGAGGGAGTGGCGGGCTTCGAGGCGCGTGAGGCGGCGGCCCCGCACTTCGAGGAGCGGATCGCGGAGACGGTGGGGCCGCTGCCGGCGGACCGGCCGGTGGTCTTCGCCGAGGTGCTGTGACGGCCGGGCCGGGTGGCACGTCTCAAGGCGATCCCAACTTCCGTGAATTCATGGGGGTGTGGGTACACGCGTGCTACGTTCGCGAACACTCCTGACGTCTGATCACCCACGGGGGGCGAGATGGCGGACCGTGAACTCCATGGATACGGGCCACTGATCGACTCCTTCGTGCCCCGGGCGGTGGGACTGAACGCCCGGGGGCAGGGCGTACGGCCCGCTCATCCGGGAGGAGCCCCGGTGATCATCGTGTACGGGGGCCGTGGGACCGGGAAGACCGCCGTGTGCCGTCGGCTGCACGACACCTACGTCAACCGGCTGCACGTCGCCATGTGGCCCATGACCGGCCGGCCCGCCTCGTCCCCGGACGCCCGGGGCGACGCGTCGGGCCTGTTGGCCTCCCGTCCCCTGGCCGCCCTCGCCTGGCTCGTGCACGAGCTGAACGCCGAGGTGCCCAGGTTCGGCCGGATCGCCTTCCCCCGCTTCACCTACGGCCTGGTCGCGGCCACCGTGGTGGAGGCGTCGCCGGACCCCGCCACGCAAGTCGGTGCCGGGCCGTCGGTGCAGGCGCTGGCGGACTTCCAGGAGCACAAGAACGCCCTGCTGGCGGCGCTCGCGTCCGCCCCCGGCCACACCCCCGTGGGCCGGCGGTTCGGGGCCTTCGCCGAAGCGGTGATCCCGCTGGTGAGCTGGCTCGCGCCCGCGCTGGCACCGCTGGAGGAACTGCTGCGGCAGTTCGCCCGTCAGGCGGCCGACGGCACGAAGCTGCACACGGCCGCCCTGCGCTGGTGGGACGGCCAGCGCCTCGGCGTCCCCGGCACCGGCATCGAGAAGGTGCTGCGCTACGCGCAGGCCCTGGGCTACCGGGTGGCGGCGGACGGCCGTGGCGAGCTGGAGCGCCGGCTGACCGCGGCCTTCCTCGCGGACATCGACGCCTACTACCGGCGTGTGCATCTGCTCAGCCGGCCCCTGCCGCTGATCCTCCTGGACGACACGCACACGGGCACCCCCGCACGCGTACTGGACCTGCTGCTGAACGCGTACGCCGCGGCCGGCGGCCACGGCAACGCCCAGGGCGCCCGGATCAGCCGGCCGGTGATCGTGGCCACCCGGCTCGGCCCGGGCACCCGGCCGGCGGCGCCCGGGGACCGCCACCACCCGGTCGAGGTGTCGCAGATCGACACGCTGGTCTGGCGGAGCCCGGACAGCGACGCGGCCGGCGACTGGCAGGTGCGGCTCGCCGCTCCCGCGCTGCGCGCCGACGGCATCGCCCCCGCTCTCGGCGCCGACTGCCCGCGGGGGCTGCCCAATCTGATCGAGCAGATCAGCGCGGGCCGCGCGGGCCTGGCCTGGCCGCTCGTCGAGGCCGCCGAGCGGGACCTGGCCGCCGGAGCGCACAGCGCCCTGCGCCGCCGCGGACCCGCCGAGCTGGGCCCCGCGCTGCTGGCGCTGCCTCCCGCGGGCCCGCCGGCCCCGGACCGGCCACCGGCCGTCGCCGACGTGCTCCTGCGCTACCTCGTCCCCGACCCGGAGCTGATCGGCCCGCTGCTGCGGCGGGCCGTGGCGGTGACCCGGAACGAGATCCCGGTGCCCGCCGCCGGTGCCGAACAGGACGCCGAACAGGACCAGGTGTCGGCCTTCCTGCGTGCGGAGCACTGGGAGCGGACCCCGTGGGCGGGCGACGGCGGAACGATTCCTCCCGTCTCCGACCGGGCGCTGCGGGAACTGCTCCTGTACCGGCTGCGCGCCGAGTGCACCCCCGCACGCGGCGGACCGGACGCCCACGGACGCTGGACGCGGTCGCACTCCGCCGCCGCGGAGGACCCCCACAGCCCGCCCGCCGTCCGGCTGCACCACGCCCTGGCACTCGGCCGCCGGGAGCGGGTCGTCTCCGAGCTGCACACGCTGTTCGACCGGATGTCCCGGCCCGCCTGGCTGGCCGCCGTGCAGACCGTCTGCGCGGCCCCGCACCCCCCGGACGGCTACGCGGAAGACCACCCGGAGCCGCCGGACCTCTGCCCGGCCTGCCCAGGCCCGCTGCCCGACGGCCGGCACCGGGCCATCTCCCGCCTGGTGACGCTGCTGTGGGGCCTGTCGACGCTCGCCTCGCTGTACACGGACGACCCCGACGCCCCGAACAACCGGCTGACGGCGCTGCTCAACAGCTCCGACCTCGCCGACGACGAGGGGGTCATGTCCGAAGCCGCCCGCCGCTGGCCGGCTCAGCTCTCCCGGGGCCGGCGGGTGCCGGAACTGCCGATTCCGATCGTCTGAAGGGAGACCCCATGGAGGAACCCCGGTTCTGGCCCGCCTTCGTCCTGATCGGAGGCGCGAGCGCGGTCGTCGTCGTCCTGGGACTCGCGGTCTGGGGAGCGTGGCGGGCGGGGCTGGTCCCGGCCGTCCGCAACGCACTCGCCGCCGTGTGCCTCCTGGGCGCGGCGGGCGCGGTGGGCGTGATCGTCTGGGCGGCCGGCCTGCCCGACTACTGCCAGAGCGGCAACGAGCGGCTGGTCGAGGAGGACGGCCAGTGCGTGGGCGTCAGCGACGGCAGCCATGTGTTCGACAGTTCCATATCCGCCGTGTCGCACAAGATCGAGCAACTCAACGACCAGGTCGTCGAGGGCGGCAAGCCGTACGCCACGATCGCGCTGATGATCCCCATGACCCCGGACGAGGAGAGCGAAGCGGACCGGGCGCAGCTCCTGCGGGAGGTGCAGGGCGCCTACCTCGCGCAGTACCGGGCCAACGTGGTCGACAAGGAGGACGTACCCGTCCGTCTCGTCCTCGCCAATCCCGGCCGCGAGCTGGAGCACAGCCGCCGGGTGGCCGGCTGGCTCGCGGAGATGGCCCGCTCCCCGAAGGACCGGCTGCGGGTGGTGTTCGGGTTCAACCTGAGCGTCAGGGAGAACGCCGACACCATCGGCTATCTCACCCGGCAGCAGCACATTCCCGTGGTGGGCGGGCCGATCACCGCCACCGATCTCGCCAACGACGCGAGCGGCCGGTACCCGGGGCTGGTGAAGGTGGTGCCGTCCAACCTCGACCAGGCCAACGCCCTGCGCGCCTACCTGGACGAGGACGTCGAGAAGACCTTCCTCATCCAGGACCGCAGCGGCAGCGACCTCTACTCCCGGTCCCTGCTCGAAGCCTTCGGCGCGGTCACCAAGGGATCGGCCTCCGTCCCGGAGGAGTACGACGCCTCCCAGGTGACGAAGAACGACTTCGCCCTGATGGTCGGCAACCTCTGCGACTCCCAGGCCACCACCGTGTACTTCGCCGGACGGCCCCGCGAGCTCACCCAGCTCGTCAACGCCCTCGGCAGACGCGGCTGCCAGCACCGGCACTTCAGGGTCGTCACCGTCTCCGGGGCCTCGACGATCGCGCTGGAACCGGACCTGGACTGGGGCGCGCTCGCCCGGGGCAAGGGCCTGACCGTGGAGTACGCCACGATCACCCACCCGGACGCCTGGGCGGCCCCCGAGGGCCCCCGCTCACCGCGGCCGCCCGCGACCGGTGGATCGACCGACGACTTCGCGGCGTTCACCGCGCTGCTGCGCAAGAATCCGCCGTCGCAGATCGGTCCCACCGACCTCTCCGACGGACGCACCCTCACCATGTACGACGCGGCACTCACCGCGATCACCGGCATCAACAAGCGAGTGGCCCGCCCGGGCGAGGTGCCGACGCTGTCCGGCATCGAGGAGACCTGGCGGCGGCTGCGCGGGGGGAACAGCGTGAAAGGGGCCACCGGCTGGATCTGCCTGACCAACAACGGCACCCCGTACGACAAGGCCGTGGCCATCGTCCGTCTGGTGCCCTCGGGCGGCGACAGCGGGGGCGGGCACCTCGCCTTCCAGGGCATCGCCTGGCCGACCGGGAAGCCCCTGACCGCGAAGCGGTGCCTGGACACCAGGGGCTGAGCCCACACACAGGGGGGCCGGGCTCGGTCGCCCGGCCCCCTGCGCACCTCGCTTCGGTCCTCGTCGGAACTCGTCGCCCCGGCAGCAGCGGGCGACCGGCACGGCCCGGCCGTCCATCCGGCGAGACCGGGCCTCTGCGCCCGGCGCCGGCGATGTGCGCCCGCCCGTCGCCGGACGAGCCCGCCGGGCCGCTCAGGGCCTGCGGCCGTGGAAGGTGCGGCGCAGGTCGCTCACCCAGGCGTCGGGGTTCTCCCAGGGGATGAAGTGGCCGCCGTGGTCGTGGGCGTTGACGTTGACGTGGTTGAACCAACCGGCCTGCGGGCCGGCTTCGAACGCCCGGACGCGCTCGTCGGCGGTGTGGATGCCGGGCGGGTTCTCGTACGTGACGAAGGTGAGGCCGGCCGGGGCCTGCACGACCGGGGTGCGGTCGTGGGCGGGGGCCCAGGGGTAGCGGTTGGCGTTGGCGTAGTAACGCATCGACGTGGCGATGGAGTTGTTCACCCAGTAGATCGTGGCATGGGTGAGCAGGTCGTCCTTGGTGAAGACGGACTCGAGGTCGCCGCCGTTGTCGCTCCAGGCGTTCCAGCGCTCCAGCAGCCAGGCGAGCAGCCCGGCGGGCGAGTCGCTCAGCCCGTGGGCCAGGGTGGCGCCGTCGAGCATGTGCACGGTGAGGTGGGACGCCCAGCGGTGGTCCAGCTCGACGATGCGGGCGCGGACGTCGGCGGGCTGGTCGTCGGTGAGGGGCTGGTTCCGTGCGAAGTCCCAGGCGCGGGGGCCGGTGAAGAAGTCCAGCGGCAGCCCGGAGCCGATGTGGATGCCGTACAGCTCGTCGGCGTACTTGTGGCCGAGCTGGCTGGAGACGAGCCCGCCGATGTCGCAGCCCCCGGCGGCGTACTTCTCGTATCCCAGGGTCTCGGTCATCAGGGTGTGCCACAGGTCGGCGACCTTCCAGAAGTTGACGTCCGGAAAGCCGGTGAGCGGGCCGGGGAAACCGAAGCCGGGCAGGGACGGCACGATGACGTCGAACGCGTCGGCGGGGTCACCGCCGAACGCGGCCGGGTCGGCGAGCGGGTCGATCACCTTCGACCAGTGCCAGAACGTCCACGGCCAGCCGTGGGTGAGGATCAGCGGGACCGGGCGGGGGCCGCGGCCGGGCTTGCGCATGAAGTGCACCGGAACACCGGCGACGCTCACCTGGTAGTGCTCGTGGACGTTGATGGCGGCCTCGGCCTTGCGCCAGTCGTAGCCGTCCCGCCAGTAGGCGACCAGCTCACGGAGATAGCCGTCCGGGACGCCGTAGGACCAGTCCTCGTTCCCCTCGTCCAGCGGCGGACGGGTCAGCGTGAGACGGGCGCGCAGGTCGTCGAGGACCTCGTCGGGCACATGGATCGGGGTGGGCTCCAGGGGGAAGACGCGCGGGATGGCCATGCCGTGATTCCTTACTGGACAGGGGAAACGGTGCCGTCGGCTTGTGAAGTGGAGGGGCAGCGAGCCGGGTCATTCTAAGGAGTGCGGGCAGCGCCGCGGCGCGTGGCTGCCGGTGGCCGCGCCCGAGACGTCGGGTGCCTTGCCGCTGCCCCGGTCCTCCAGCACATACCGCGCGTTCGGAGCCACGGTGACCGCCTGCGCCGTTCCGGCGGCGCCGAGCGCGGACAAGCGCCGCCGGAAGAGCGGTCACCGTGGAGAGCACCACTGTTCGTCTGCCGTGCCTCCACCCTCCACCCGCACTCGACCGTACGAGCAGGACCATGGACCCGCTCGAGCGGCTCGGCGTCACCGGACCGCGGTGTTGCCGCTCCCGGCCACGTCAACGGGGAACTCGGCACGACGGGCCTGCCGCCCGATCACTCACACGGCCGCGGCGAGGGAGAGCTCACCGGCGGCCGGCACGCACAGGGCACAGGCACCCCGAGGGTGGCGGGGGCGCGCGGTCCTCCGGTCGGTCAGGGAGTGGACAGCTCGAACCTGGTGAAGCGGACCGCGCCGCCGAGCGCTTGTGTGGCGTGGTTGAAGAGGGCGAACCGGCAGCCCATGAAGAAGCACCAGTCGTTGCCCAGGGTGAAGGCGGGCCCGAGGCGGGTGAAGCGGACGCCGTCGGTGCTGTAGGAGAAGGTGCCGGGGCGTGGTGCGCCGGGGCGGATGCCCGCGTTCGCGCGCAGCCAGATCCGGCTGCCGGTGACGGGTACGCTCGCGGCTTCGTAGCCGGTGCCGGTGGTGTTCCAGTTGCCGTCCATGGTCAGTCCGGCGACCATCACCACCCGCGTCAGGCCGCCCTCGCGTTTGAGGCCGATCCAGGCGGAGGAGTCACGCAGCAGCGCGAGTCCGGCCCGGTCGCCGTCCCGCATCGCGGAATGGTCGAGCTGGACCGTGGCGGTGGAGGTGGGCCCCTGGATGCGGTGGGTGAGGGTGTTGCGGGCCCAGCAGAGGTCGTTGGTGACGGTCGCGGTGCGCAGGGTCAGGCCGTTGCCGGCCGACCACTTGCTGTTGTCCGGGTTGTGGTTCCACTCCCATCTCGGCTTGAGGGTGGTGCCGTCGAAGGTGTCGACGCCGGTCATGGGAGTGACCTGGCGCGGGGGAGGGGGCACGACCGGACTGGGATACGAGGTGCCCCACGCGCCGTTGACCAGCTGCACCACGGGCCAGCCGTCCGCGGTCCAGGTGACCGGGGCCAGGGCGGGCATCCGGCCGCCGGGGTAGGCGTCGACGAAGGCCAGGCAGTACCAGGCGCCGCTCTGCGTCTGCACGAGCCCGCCCTGGTGCGGGACGCCGCCGCCGGGGATCGGCCCGGGCAGGTCGAGGAGCACCTGGCGCATCGTGTACGGGCCGAAGGGACCGCTCGACGACTTCAGGATGTACTGGCCGTTCGCCGGGCGGGTCAGGAAGATGTAGTACTGCCCGTTGATCTTGTAGAAGCGGGCGCCCTCGAGGGTGCCGACACTCGACGGTGTCGTGAACACCTGCTGGGTGCGGACCTGGGTGCGGGCGTCGGGCGAGAGCTGGGCCACGCTGATGGTGGTGTTTCCGTACGCCACGTACAGGGAGTCGTCGCTGTCGACGAGCAGCCCCGCGTCGTAGTACGGCGTGCCGATCGTCGATCGGCTCGGCGGGTGCTGCGGGTGCGTCCGCGCACTTGTCCGGCAATCCATGAGCCGCACGTTTCCGAATTGCATTCGAAATTCCGGGCCCTGCCCGCGATGGCCTCCTCTCGCCCCGCCACCTCGGCCGCGCCAGACGGCCCGGCGCTCATCCCGCCGTTGGAGCGGAACGGCTGGAACGGCTTCAGGTGCGGGATCACCGGGCCCCGGGCCCGCCGGGCCGCCGACGCGACAACGGCCCCGGCTCTTTGAGGACGGACACTCCGCGGTCGGTCACGCGGACGGGGAGTTCATCAACTGCTGGGCCAGTTCCTCGACCTCCATGAGCAGTCCGGCGGGATCCTGATCCAGGTCGAGGGCGTGCTGATGGATGATGATGCCCGCGTGGCGCACCCGATGGGCGGCGTGCGGGGCATTGCCCTTGGCGTACACGAGATGGCCCTCGCGCAGACCGAGGGCGGTGCAGTACGCCAGCATCTGGTACAGGTCGGCGTCCGGATAACCGCCCCGTTTCTCCGCCTTGTACTTGGCGTCCACGACCGCGCACGGGCTGCCGTCGGGCCCGTACAGCACGAAGTCCGGCTTCATGCGGATCGTGGCGGCCTCGTCGAGGTGGTGCGGGGCCTGGAGCCGGACGGTGTGACCCGACCCCATGGCCTGGAGGGCCTCACGCAGGGCGGCCGACACGAAGTCCTCGAAGAGCTTGTTCATGTCGAACAGGAACCCGTCGATGCGCAACCCGCCGGGCGCGTGCTCGGCGGAGATGCCGTCCAAGACCGCGCGAGCGAGACGCAGGGCGTGGTGGTACCGGGCATTGAGACGGGTGGGGAGCCAGTCGGGTAGCGGCTGCCCGCGCACGATCGCGGTCACGTCGGCCAGCCGGGCACGCTGGTACAACAGCCTGCGACGTACGTCGCGCGGCACACCGGGCAGCCGGAGGAGACGCTCGACGGCCGTGCGCAGGATGCGGTTCTCCGCGATGTCGGTGGTGAACTCGTCGTACGCCGCCTCCACCGGCAGTACCGCCCCGAAGCGACGCCGCATCTGCTCCGCCTCCCGGAGCCGTCCGCGGAGGACGAGGAGGCTCTCCTCCGCTGTCTTGTACCCCTGCAGCAGTCCTCGCCGCAGCGCACGGTCCATCTGCCGCTCCACCGCGTGGGCAAGTGCGGGCACCAGATTGTGGTGCTCGGCGACCTCCACTTCTCCCTCTCGCCAACTCCTGTCGTGCACAGGGCTGTAGCCGAGCAGGAAGAAGAGCCGGACGACGGGCACCTTGGGAGTGATCCGCACGGTGACCGGCTCGCAGCCTGGTACGGTCACAGCGACCGCCCCGACCTTGCTGCCCGCCCGCAGCGACCAGTGCCCCGGGGCGTACGGGTCGGGGGCCGCGTCCACGATGCCGGTGGCGGCGAGCGCACGACCGACGGGATCGCAGCCAACGGCGCAGCAGACCGCTCGCCGGCTGTGTACGCGGCGACAGCTCCACGAACGCGAACCGGCGGCGCATCGCCGCGTCCACGAGAGCGATCGAGCGGTCGGCGGTGTTCATCGTGCCGATCACGAACAGGTTCGGTGGCAGCGCGAAGTCGTCGCCGGAGTAGGTGAGCCGCACCGGCTTGTTGCGGTACTCCAGCAGGGAGTACAGCTCGCCTAGCTTGACTCTGTCGGGGATCTTGGCGGTCTGCTCAGTCTCTGGCGGACCGCCAGGACCTCGGCCGGGTGATTCCGTGCTGGTCCAGGTAGTTCTGGAAGGCGGTGGGCGGCCGGGACGGAGGTGGTTCTCCGGTCGGCGGCCGCCGGCTGAGGCGCTCGATGTTTGCGGCGATGGCTGTGAACACGTGCTGTAGGTGGGCTTTGTGCTGTCCCCGGTAGCGGCAGCGGCGCATGCCGTGTCCGTGGGCGAGCTCGTTGATGGTGCCTTCCGCTCCGGAGCGGACCGCGTAGCGGGCCTGCCATTCGGGTGTCTGCTGTTCGGCGCGGACTCGGAGTTGCAGGTCACGGAGTTCTCGCGGGGGAAAGCCCACGCTCCGGGCGCTGTCGGTGGTGGTCGTGCAGCGGGTGCGGACCGGGCAGGGGCGGCACTGGCTCTTGGTGAACCGTGCCACGATCAAAGGTGCCGCGGTGGGTGAGGAGGTCGGGTAGGGGCCGTGCCATCCCGCGCTGGTCTCGCCCTGCGGGCAGGTGACCTGACGGCGGTCGAAGTCGATGTGGAAGTCGTCGCGGCCGAAGCCGTTGTTCCTGCGGTTCTGGCGGGTGGTGTTGACCGGCAGTGGCCCGGTGACCGTGACCTGGTGTTCGCGGGCTGCCTGTTCCAGATGGACCAGGGAGGTGTAGCCGCCGTCGACCAGGTGCTCGGCGGGCAGCAGTCCGCGGCGCTTGAGCCGGGTGTGGATGCCGGGCAGCGCCTTCGCGTCGTAGCCGGTGGCGTCGGTGGTAGCCACATCCGTGATCACGTTGACGCCGTCAGGATCACAGGTCTCGGTGAGATGTGCGACGAACCCTTTCCAGCGGGTGACATGTCCGCGACGTGCGTAGCGGGCGGTCGGGTCGTAAGGCGAGACAACGGCAACGGCCGAGGGCGGTAGCCCGCCGTCCTCGGCAGTGCGCCAGCGCAGGCGGCCGGCCCCGTCGCGGTAGTAGTTCTGCACCATGATCTGCCGCAGGGCCTGGACCCGGGGCCCGGACAGGCGTTCCGGCCCGTGCTGCCCGAGGTGCTCGATCAGCCGGACGGCGTCGCCGCCCGTGGCGAGAATCCGGGTCTTGGGGCGGGTGGGGTTCTTGCCCGGACGGACCGGGCGGCCGTAGCGGCGCCCCCACTCCTCGTCGACCAGGCCGGCCAGCAGGTGCGAAGCTGTGCCGGCCAGCTCTTCCAGCGCGGCGCGGACGGCCTCGGTGACCAGTTCCAGCCGGGTCAGGTCGCGCACCGCGGCCAGGACGTGGGTGGAGTCCGTGCGCTGGGTGGTGCGCTCGCGGACGAGACCGGCCTCCTTCAGGCGCGCGAGCGCGAGGTCGAGGAGACGGTCGGCTCGGCCGCCCTCGGTGAGACGGTCGCGGAAGTCGGCCAGCACCCTGTGGTGGAAGCCGGGATCGTCCAGCTCCATGGCCAGCTCGTACTTGAAATCGATGCGGCAGCGAACCGCCTCGGCCGCCTGCCGGTCCGACAGACCGAGCAGGAACTGCAGCACACAGACGGTGGCCAGCTGGGCGGGCGAAAGCCCCGGACGGCCGTCACGCGGGTACCAGTGGGCGAAGTCCTCGTCACACCACAGCCCGCCCAGGTGGTCTCTCACCCACATCGCCGTTGTCCCGCCCGGGTTGCTCGCCCGTGCCATCTGCACGGTCAGAGAAGGAACTTGCTCACCAGAACGCGGGCGGAGCGACAACGGGCACCTCGACAACTGCATCGGTCCTTGGACAGAAGCCGAGCATGCCCGTTGATCATGCTGCCCCGCCGGGGATCACCAAGATCCCCGACAGAATCAAGCTAATACTCCAGCAGGACTTTGCTGTCTGACCTGCGGGTTTCGCTGGGCGGCTGGAGTGTAGCGGGACTTCGATCGTGTGGGGGCGGTCTCACGGAGACCGCCCCTCGATCGTGCGACAAGCCGCAGGTAATGACAGCGGCGGGCGACCGCTTGGCGTCGGCGGCGCCAGTTCGACCAGCTCAGCGCGTGGTGTCGTCCTCGGTGTCCGCTCAGGTGCGGGGGCCGGGCACGACAAGCTGCCAGGAGTCGCCGAACCTCCGCCACTGTGAGCTCGATGGCCCCGGCTGTCCCACCTGTTCCGCCCCTTTTTCCCAGGGCTGGTGTGCCGTGGCGGCCAGGAAGGCGTGCGCGAGCATGGCCAGCGTGATGTGCCGGTACCAGCCCACATAGCGGCGGACTTCGTACTGGTCCAGGCCGCACTCGTTCTTCGCGGCCTGGAAGCACTCCTCGATCGCCCAGCGCGCCCCGGCGACCCGCACCAACTCCTGGACGGTGACCTGAAGGGGGGTGTAGGCGAGGTAGTAGGCAATCTCGTCGGGCTTGCTGATGCTGCGCCGGGCCAGTGCCCACCGCATCCGGTGAGGAACCTCGCCCTGATAGTCGAACTCGGCGACGGCCGGCAGCCGCACCGCTGCCCAGTGGTAGACGCGTGGCCCCTTCGCTCCGTTGCCGCAGGAGATCTTCTCCCACGCTTCGTCGGGGGCCTGCGCGAACAGGCCATCGATCCGTGAACAGCCCACGCTGAACTGGGACTTAGGGACGGCCAGTACGTAGCCGACACCCGACTGTTCCAGCAGCCGGCGGAACCGGTTGTCCTGACCGTAGGCGGAATCCGCGGTGACCCAGGCAATGGGCAGCGGCGAGGCCAGGGCCCGCAGCACCATGTGCCGGGCCAGTTCGCCCTTGGTGGCGAACTCCCGCTCGTCGGGGACCCTTGCGGTGCGACAGCGTTCCCGGTCCTCGGTCCAGGACTTCGGGAGGTAGAGCTCGCGGTCGACCAGTGCCCGGCCACGGGCGGAGGCGTAGGCGGTGAAGACGCCGATCTGGCAGTTTTCGGTGCGGCCGGCGGTTCCGGAGTACTGGCGCTGGACCCCGGCTGAGGTGGTGCCCTTCTTGATGAACCCGGTGTCGTCGATGATCAGGATGCCATCGGTCTCGCCGAGCTTGTCGGCGACGTATGTCTGCAGGTCATCGCGGATGTCATCGGGTTCCCACTTCGATCCGGCGAGGAGGTGCTGCAGGCCGTCGGGCGTGGGGTGGCCGGCCTGTTCGGCCAGCTGCCAGCTGTTTTTGCGGGCCACCGGGGCGAGCAGCCCGCGTACGTAGTCACGCATGCGACGGCGGAGCTCGACGCGGCCGAAGCGGTGCCCGATGGCCAGGAAGAGATCGTCCAGTTCGAGGTCCCATTGCGCGGCGGCAGACTCGGTGATCACCCTCGGAGGCTGCCCCGCCGCTGTCATTACCTGCGGCGTTGTCGCACGATCGAGGGGCGGTCTCCGTGAGACCGCCCCCACACGATCGAAGTCCCGCTACACTCCAGCCGCCCAGCGAAACCCGCAGGTCAGACAGCAAAGTCCTGCTGGAGTACTAATACTCCAGTACGGTTTCGTGATCTACCCAGCAGATTCGTCGGCGGCTCGTCGTTGGTAGTGGCTGTGTCGGGCCGTTGCCTGGTGGTGCCTGCGCCAGTTGGACCAGTGCAGCAGCCTGGCCGTCGGCATGGTCGGGGGGTGGAAGGCGGCGCCGAAGAGGCGGCGGATCTCCGGGACGGTCAACGCGATGTGGCTGTTGTTGTGGGTGGGCTGGTGCGGATCGGCGGTGCGCTGCGGTGCCGCGTCGGCGGCCAGGGCGGTCAGGAAGGCCAGGGCGAGCATGGCGAGGGTGATGTGCCGGTGCCAGGAGGTCCAGTTGCGGACCTGGTAGTGGTCGAGTCCGACCTGGCCCTTGGCCGCCTGGAAGCACTCCTCGACGCTCCAGCGGACACCGGCGACGCGGGCCAGTTCGGCAAGGGTGACCGTGGTGGGTGACCAGCACAGGTAGAAGGCCGGTTCGCCACTGGTGCGGTTGCGGCGGACCAGTAGATGGCGGTGGCTGTCTTTGCCGATGTGGACCCAGGTCCAGTCGTAGTAGCGCGGACCCTTCGCACCGTTGCCTGCGCTCTGCCGCTGCCAGGCGGTGGCGGGCAGGCGGCCGGCGACGGTGTCTGCGCGGATGGTGGTGCGGCCTGAGTTGATCCGCACCCGCGTCGAGCGGGCGACCGCCATCACATAGCCGGTGCCGCGCGCTTCCAGGGCGGCACGAAGCTGAGGGTCCTGCCCGTAGGCTTCGTCGCCGGTCACCCACCGTGCCTTCACCCCGGCGCCCAGCGCGGAGGTGATCATCTCCCAGGCCAGGCGGGGCTTGGTCGCGAACTGCACCTCGTCGGGTATCCCGGCGGCGTGACGGCGCTCGGAGTCGGCGCTCCAGGAGTGCTCGGGCAGGTAGAGCCTGCGGTCGATCAGCGTCCGTCTCCGGCTGGTGGCGTAGGCGAGGAAGACCCCGACCTGGGAGTTCTCGATGCGTCCCGCGGTGCCGGTGTACTGGCGCTGCACTCCCGCCGAAGCCCGGCCCTTCTTCACGAAGCCGGTTTCGTCCACGATCAGCACACCGCCGTCGCTGCCGAGGTGTTCGACGGCGTAGGCGCGGATGTCGTCACGGACGGCGTGGGCGTCCCAGCGGGCGTAGCGCAGCAGCCGCTGCATCGGCCCCGGCCTGGCCAGGCCGGCCTGTTCGGCCAGCTGCCAGCAGTTCTTCCGCTCGACAGACGACAGCAGCCCGAGCAGGTAGGCGCGGGCACTCGCCCTTGGCTCAACTCGGCCGAAATGTCCCGCGATCCGGGCCATGGCCTGGTTGAACATCGCCCGCCAGCGGGCGGGGTCTACGCTATGGCCAGCGGCCACCGCACGATCTTCGTTTGTCCACACACCAACCGATGATCACGCGGTGGCCGTACCCGTTCCCGGCCGGGTACGATCACAAGATCGCGAAACCAGACTGGAGTGCTAAGACGCCGTAAGGTCCACGCCGAGCAGCTCGGAGAGAGTGGCCACCGTCTTCCGGGGGTCCTGGTTGTGCACCCCCGCGAGGCCGAGCTGCTCCGCCGCCTGAACGTAGCCTTCGGTGTCGTCGACGAAGACGCACTCCTCGGCCGGCAGATCCATGAGCTTGAGCGTGATCTCGAAGAGCTCGGGGTCAGGCTTGCGCAGTAGATGCTGCTCGGAGATCACCACGACGTCGTACAGCCGCTCAAGCTCGTAGCCGTCGTACAGGTCCCAGGGGGCGAGCCCCACGCTGTTGGACAGAATTCCGACCTTGATCCCGGCCCGCCTCGCTGCGGCAGCCGCATTGATCATCAGCGGCTCGGGGTGAAGATCGCCGAAGATGCGGCCCATCAGGTTGTCGGGGGACACGCCCAGCATCTTGCCGGCGAACTCGTTCCACTCAGTCTGGGAGACCGCTCCGCGCTCAAGGTCGCTGGTGATCCGGACACCTTCCTCGTCCTTGTACAGGGCTGTGAGGCAGGCGCCCTGCGGAAGGCCCTCGCGCTGCTCGAAGGCGAGCACCGCAGGCAGCAGCGGAGTGGTGAGAACGCCTCCGAAATCGAGGATGAGACCGGCGCGGTTGGACATGCGAGAACTCCAGATTGCTGAGATTTCGGACGCCCATCCAGACCGGATAGCGTCACGGCCCGGCTACCTTTGGCGACGGGAAGAGCTCTGCGTCGCGGGCCGGGGTGCACTTACGGGGCGGAGCAAGACCTATCAGTCCGCATGACCCACGGTGCCAGCCCAGTGAGCCGTTTCCAACCTCAGCTTGACGTCGCGAGGTGGAGCGCGAGCGCGGCCTTGACCAGGTCGGTGATGCGGGTTGTGCTGCAGCGGAGCTTG